>NZ_SMLW01000625.1:4829-28639 GCF_009711405.1 Fulvivirga kasyanovii
CAACTTGTAGTATTTATTGAGTTCTTTGTCCCATGCCTCGGCCGCTTGTATCTGGCAATCAATCATTTCACTGGTAGTACCTGCAATTTCCAGGCATTCTTCAAGCTCTTCGTCTACAGAGCCGGCCTCCTGAGCGATAAGTGAATGTCCCCATACCAGCATGGTTATCAGTGGTAAAATACTTTTCATCATTTGATTATATATTTAGTCTGCTGACAAACGCCAACAGACTAAATATCTGATCTTTTTAGCTTTTTTGAAAGCTCCGGAAAAACTATAGTTTCCCGGAATTGACACTAATGATGATGGTGCCCGCCCTCTCCTTTTTTCATTTCCGAAAGGAGATAATAAGCGCCCCGGGTTACGATCTTCACATCTTTCATCAGTTCAGGAACCTCAGCAATCTGAACAAAACCCTGGTCTTTCTCCCCCGTCACTACCTGCACCCTTTTAAACGATGTGCCGTGTGCTTCTTCATGGTTCCCGGCCTCCTCCTCATGGCCATGCTCATCTTCCTGGACTGTACCTTTCTCATGTGCATCTTCCGTAAGTATGAAAATAAAAGATTTTCCTTCGTCTGACACCACGGCATCTTCGGGCAGCGCTACTATCCGCTTGTCTTCGGTATAGATCTTGGCCTCAGCATAGTACCCCCGGATGAAATCATGATTTTCATGTCCGATGTGTGCATGGACTTTAACAGTCTTACTCTGTTGATCAAAAGACTTTCCTACCAGGAACACCTCTCCTTTATAGCGTTGCTCTCCCATGGCAGGAACTGCAAAGCTGATCGGCTGCCCTACTTTAACTTCGGAAATATCCTGTTCAAAAACATTCAACTCCAGGTGCATGTGGTCAGTATCCACTATTTCGTAAAGCTCCTGCCGCTGTTCTGCAAAGGCTCCATTATGGACATTCAGGGCCGTAATATGCCCGCTCAAAGGGGCGCGGATATTTATGGTGGCGGAAATTTCGCCGGATGCTACACGTTTTGGGGAAAGCCCCATGTACTGCAACTGCTTTTCAAGTGCCTTTTTTCTGGCCATAGCCCCTTCATAAGCCGCACTGGCTGCCTGATATTGTTTTTTGGCCGTTACCCGTGCAGAATCCAACTGCTTTTGCCTTTGATATTCCGATTCGAGATAGCTCAGGTTATTGATCACACTCAAATACTCTTCCTGAAGCTTGATGTAATCCATATGTTCGAGTACAGCCAGAACAGTACCTTTTTTCACATAATCACCCACCAGGTAATTAGCCTTCTTCACAAAACCGTCCATTGGAGCAGATACTGCTGCAATATTTTGGGGTGGCAGGTCAAGTGTGCCGTTGGCCTTCACGTAAGCTGATATGTTGACCGTATCCATGCCGCCATATTGGAGGCCAGCATTGGCGATTTGTACGGCATTCAGCTCCACTACACCTTCCGCCTCTGCGTGTTCTTCTTCATCACCATGTACATGCTCATCTTGCTTTTCTTCGGCATGCTCATGTTCATGACCGTCTGATGATCCCGTTTGACCGCACCCTGAAAGGAGAAATGGTGCGGAAATGATTAATAATATATAGGTTAATTTAATCTTCATGCTTTTAAGTTTATCTGTTTCCGGATAGGTCATATTTCTCTAACTGCTTACCGGATAGCCGGTTGAGTTCAATTACAGCAAGGTTATACTTACTCAGGCTGTTGAGGTAGTCTGAACGTAAATCCAGGGCTTGCCCCATATTTTGAATGAAAGCAATGTAATCCACCTCTCCGAGTTTATAGCCGAAATGCGCTGTGCGTATTTGCTCTTCCGCAAGCTCAATACCTTCATTTTCATAAAACCGTAGGGATACCACGGCCTTTTCCAGTGCTGCCCTGGCCGCAGCGTATTGGCGATCCAGTATCAGTTCCTGCTCCCGGTACTCCTTTTCTGCTACCGATTGCCTGATCCGGGCTGCCTGCGTCCTGCCTTTTTGCGCAAAAAACAGGAGCGGTACGTTCAGCCCAATCCGGTACATGTAAAATCCTGAACGTTCATTGATGGTCTGGTCACTGTACCCGAGATTGATCTCTGGCAGGAATTGGGAACGCTGAACTTTAAAGGCCGCTTCTGCCACACTCCTGTTTTGCGAGTAAAACGCCACTACCGGGTTGCCGGCAAGGTCTCCTCCGGTGGTGAGCAAGGCCTCGTTGAACCTGTATAAACTATCAGGCCCTGGCGTAATATCCTTATCGGTATTCAGCCAGCTTTTCAAGGTTTCTGTTGCGGCCTCATATTCGGCCTGGGCCTGTTCAAGCATTACGGCTACCTTTTTGGCCTGACTGGTCGCTGACAACATTTCCAGCTTGCCCGTCTCCCCGGTGTCGAAACGTAATCGTGCTGCAGATTCAAACCCCCTGAATATGCTATCCTGCCGCCTGATCAGGGCCAGTTTACTCCAGGCCAGCAGCCAGTTGTTATAAGCAATGCTGGTCTGGGCAATCAACTCATTGGCTGAAATATCCTTGTACTGAAGGCTTTGATCCACCTTTTCCTGCTGGTATTGCAACTTTCTCAGGTAAGTAGTGGGAAAGTCGAAGTTTTGCTGAACACCATACGAAACTACTCCCTGTAATTCGGAACCGTTGGTTTCTTCCCGCTGGTGAAAAATACTGGTCTTATCAAAATCCCATGCTGTACTCCTGAGGGCCTTTTGCTCTTCTATTTGCAGGTCTGCTTTCTGTATAGTGGGATGGTTTTTCAGAGACGATCTGATGGCTTCATCAAGCGTAAGTGCTTGCAGGCTTTCTGCCGTCGATTGTGCCATTGCTATGTTCCCTCCCATTCCGGCAAAGGTGACCAAAACACCAATGATCAGAGCTCCCCCACTAGGTTTTAGTTTTACTCCTTTTTCAAGATAATAATACAAAACCGGCAAGACCACCAGCGTAAGTAGCGTTGCCGTGATAAGGCCTCCTATAACTACTGTGGCCAGCGGTTGCTGCACTTCAGCACCGGCAGAAGTAGAAAGCGCCATTGGCAAAAAGCCCAGAGAGGCCACGGAAGCCGTCATGATCACGGGGCGTAGCCTAATGTAGGTTCCTTTCATGATCCGTTCATGTACATCTGTCATGCCTTCTTGTTTTAAGGTATTAAACTCAGAGATCAACACAATTCCATTCAGCACGGCCACACCGAAAAGGGCAATAAACCCAACACCGGCCGAGATACTGAAAGGCATGTCCCTGATCCATAAGGCAAGTATGCCTCCGATGGCTGACATCGGTACGGCCGTAAAGATCAGCAGGGACTGCTTTACTGAGCGGAATGTGAAATACAACAGCACCAGGATCAGAAGCAATGCAGCGGGCACTGCAACTGACAGCCGTTCCCGGGCTTTGATCAGGTTTTCAAATTGCCCGCCGTAGGTGATGTAATAGCCTGCCGGAAGCTCCAGCTTCTCATCCAGCACCTGGCTGATTTCTTCCACCACGCTCTCGGTATCCCTGTTGCGGGTATTTACGCCCACTACTATCCTTCTACGCGCATCATCGCGTGAGATTTGGGCAGGGGCCTCTTTGAAACCAACTTCAGCAACTTCTTTGACAGGCACCTGACCTCCCTCGGGCAGCGGTATATACATGTTTTTTACATTATCTATATCCTGTCTGAAATCATCATCAAACCTGACCATCAGATCAAAACGCTTCTCCCCTTCGAACACCACTCCGGCCTGCCCTCCTGCAAATGCTGTATTGATGGCCTGATTTATATCCTCCACATCCAGTCCATACTGCGCCATTTTATTTCTTTTGTAGCTGATCAGGATTTGGGGCAGGCCTGTCAGTTGCTCTACCACGGTGCCTCCCACACCTTCCACCTGGCTGATCAGTGCATTGGCTTCATTGGCTTTTCGAAAGAGTATGTCGAGGTCTTCTCCGTATATTTTCACGGCAATATCCTGGCGCACACCCGTGATCAGCTCGTTGAAGCGCATCTGTATGGGTTGCGTAAACTCAGTGGCCACGCCCGGAACGGAATAAATTACCTGTTCCATTTTTTCAAACATCTCATCCCTTGACTTGGCACTCACCCACTCTTTTTTGTCCTTCATTACAATAATGATATCCGCCAGCTCCATAGGCATGGGATCGGTCGGGATCTCTGAGGTACCGATCTTCGTTACCACTTCCTTTACTTCCGGAAACTCTTCCATCAGCCGGTGCTGTAACTTTTCCGATACCTCTACCATTTGTTTCAGGGAAGTACCTGTAGGCAGTATCTGGTGTGAGGCAATATCGCCTTCGTCCAGCGTGGGGATAAACTCCCCGCCAAGGCTTGAGAAAATAAACAGGCTAACTGCAAAAAGTATGACTGCTGTTAAAATAACGAGTTGTTTTGTTTTTAAAGCAAACCTGATCACCGGTTCATATAGCTTGTGGAAAAAGTCCATGATCTTGTCAGAGACATTTCTCTTCACCACTATTTTCTTCTTCAATACCAGTGCAGACATCATCGGCACATAGGTCAGGGAGAGAATAAATGCTCCGAGAATAGCAAAACTTACAGTTTGTGCCATGGGCCTGAACATCTCACCCTCAATACCCACCAGGGCGAGGATGGGCAGGTAAACGATCAGAATGATGATCTCCCCAAAGGCTGCCGATGTTCTGATGTGCTTTGAGGCCAGGCCAACTTGTTTGTCCATTTCTTTCTGGCTCAGTTGCTGACCGTTAAACGTACTGTAAATGCGATGAACAATGGCCTCTACAATGATGACGGCCCCATCTACGATCAGCCCAAAGTCTATGGCTCCAAGACTCATCAGATTAGCTGATACGCCAAATACGTTCATCATGCATAAGGCAAACAACATGGACAGCGGAATTACCGAGGCCACCACCAATCCTGCCCTCAGATTGCCCAACAGCAGCACCAGGATGAATATTACGATCAGCCCTCCTTCTACCAGGTTAGTGGTTACAGTAGCTATGGCCCTGTCTATCAACTCGGAGCGATCCAGGAAAGGATCGATATGAATACCCTCGGGCAAACTTTTTTGGATTTGGCTGATACGTTCTTTTACAGCCTGAGTCACCTGGTAGGAGTTCTCTCCTTTCAGCATCAGCACGAGGCCTCCCACGGTTTCGCCCTCGCCATTCCGCGTAAGCGCCCCAAAGCGTGGGGCATGGCCAAACTGGACTGTGGCAACATCAGCCACAGTGATAGGTGTACCATTGACATTTTTGATCAATACCTCCTCAATTTCCCCGATCGAGTTCACCATACCTTCTCCCCGGATAAAATAAGCCGTATTGGTCTTCTCGATGTATGAGCCACCGGTATTTTGATTATTGCGTTCGATCGCTGTAAATACATCTGACACGGTCAGGTGGTATGCCCTGAGCCGTTCGGGGTCCAGTGCTATTTCATATTGCTTGAGGTACCCGCCCAAACTGCTCACCTCCGCCACACCGGGCACTCCGGCCAACTGGCGTTTTACTATCCAGTCCTGGATCGTACGGAGCTGCATGGGAGTGTAGGTGGTCTCGGCATCTTCATCCTGTACCAGCGTGTACTGGTAGATCTCACTCAGACCGGTAACCATAGGAGCCAGTTTGGGTGAGCCAAAGCCTTTGGGAATATTCTCCTCCGCCACTCTGATCTGTTCACTCACCAATTGCCTCGCCAGGTACGGGTCGACCTTTTTTTCAAATACTATGGTGATCACTGAAAGGCCAAAGCGCGATATTGACCGGATCTCTTCTACATCCGGTATAAACGACATGGACACCTCCAGCGGGTAAGTGATGAACTGCTCCACTTCCTGGGTGGCCAGGTCAGGAGACTGGGTGATGACCTGTACCTGATTGTTGGTAATATCAGGCACGGCATCCAAAGGTATTTTTGTAAGGGAATACAAACCCCAACCGATCAGGCCTATGACAAAAAGCCCAATGATCAGTTTATTCTTAATAGAAAAACTAATTATTTTATCAAACATCCATTCTTGGGTTAAATCGATTTAACTTCAACAAAATATGACAGGGCAGTCCTGTCCTGTAAAAAGTCATTGATTTAAGCCCGGGGAGGTTGGAAAAGTGAATCGGGAAATTGTGAGGAAAAAAATGATTTATAGCAATCCACTTTATCATCAACGATAAAATTGATCACTGTAGCAGGTATCTCCTGATTGAAGGTATAAAAAACAAAAGAATGGCAACATTGATGATCTCCCTGAAAAGGCAGGTTACTATGATCATTATTATCATCATGATGATCATCAACACTTCTTTGAAGATCGAAATAATCTTCCGCCAGAAACTGAAGGAAAGAAGCCCCTCCGTTACAGTCTTTATGCTGCTGATAATGCTCCAACAGATTAGGTAGTTTCTGCAACTCACAACAAATATCCATACTGGGTGCCAGCCCTCTTATCAGGACAAACGTGATCATGGCTATGGATATAATATTTCTCATCTGTCGCAAAACTAATGAAAAATGCCATGCAACGATACTGCAAGTAATATTTGTGTGACAAACTCAGCTAAATCACTAAGTAAAAACCTCACAAACTCCTGATTGCTACTTAAAAACACTATGCCGGTTGCAACTTGCGGGGTTTTACCACTTTCTTAGTAGCAGATTCGCTTTTGGGTGCTGATGACACTACGGGTTCTTCCTTTGCCTTAGGTTTCAGTTTCAGGAAAACCAAAAAGCTTATTATCGATGTGGTCAGCCAAAACGCATCCACCACAAAGATCTGCAACTGCTCCTCGTTGAATGTCTTCCATAGCCAGGTACCGGAAACGACGCCATTCGCAATGGGTATAAGAAAGCCCAGCACGCTGCCTGACAGCAGGCAGTATTTGTTGGTAAAGTAGTTGTCCTTTTTGATTGAAAATAAAACAGACAGCACCAGCCATGAAATAAAGAAGGTTTTAAAAATGAGCAGATGTGGTGTAGGGTCATTTACATCTTTAAACAATTTCACCACGGTAAAGCTCAGCGCAGTTACCGGATACATGCTTAATGAAATAGCCAGAAATATGGAGGCCACCCATTGATTTGATTTCCTCTTCCAGGGCGCAGTGCTCCTTTTCTCACGTGCCTCCGCCCAAAGCAGTACTCCTGACAAGATCACAAAGCAACTGATTATACCAAAAACAAAATAGATGATCCTGAGTCCATACCCTCCATAGCTGCCATAGTGAAGTTTGATCATCACGTCCTGAACGGCTGAGGCGTAGCTGGTGCTTTCATAAGGATCTTTTTCCCGCACAACCTCTCCTGTTGATGCCTGATATACTGCCTGCCCCAGGCCGGTAAAGCGACTTTCATCGTGTGGCTTTACTTCTACCACCACTCGCATACTGGCGTCTCCATAATTCTGGAGCACAACCTTGGAAACACTCACATCCTGCCACTTCTGTTCGGTTTTCGTTACCAGCTCGTTGATGCTGAGGTCATAATTTTGCGGGTCGTTGGCAAATGCCTGGGTTTCTGCTTCGGGAAAAATTTCTTTATACAGCTTTTCCGTGTCACCATCGTAGAAGAATGAGGTAGATGCTGCCATCATCACGGTAGTGCCGATAATCAGTACCGCACCGGTAACAGCATACATAAACTGGAAGGGCAACCCGATAACACCCAAAGCGGTATGGGCATCAGTCCATACGGTTTTCAGTTTTGCCCAGGGCCTGAACATATAAAAATTGCTGACCATCTTCTTCCAATGGACGATGATGCCGGTAACTATGGCGAACAGAAAGAAAAATGCCACAAAGCCGGAAAGCAGGTACCCATACGGATAAGGGATCTGGGCAAAAAAATGGAGCCTGTAAATAAATTCCCCAAGGGTAAAATCTTCAAAGTAGCTGTAGCTCTGCTGTGAGACAGGGTCCTGGTAAAGGAAAAGCCTGCGTTTGGCCTCATCTGCTGCGGTAGTATCCTGAGTCGGTGTGGCAGATACCATTACCCTGCGCTCCTGATGTATTTGCCTGAAAGTTATGTTTCTTCCGTACAAGGCATGGCGCGCTGCCAAAGTGTCAACAACGGTATCAAAGTCAATATCCATCTGAGAATCCTCTACAATAGGCTGTTGGCGCTCCCAGTTAATAATATCATCACGAAAGAAGCTTATTGACCCGGCAAAGAAGATCACAAAAAGTGCAACGCTGATGACTAACCCACTGACGGTGTGGGTATGAAAGAGGACGTTATAGATACGATTGCTCATTATATGGGAAGTAATTCAGGTGACTCGATTTTGGCAAAGTAAAGAATGGAAGAAAACAGCAGGATAGCGGCAAGGTATAATCCCCAGGCCTTCCAGCCGTTTCTGAACAGAAAGGGGATGATCATAAGCGCACCCCACAATATAAAGCCTGCAAATCTTAACGTAACAAGCATGACTGCACGGTCAGTGTACAGTGCCAGCACCATAAATAAGGAGCTGGTAATAAAATAGCCTCCGATAAAACCCGCCGTGATCTTGGCGAAACGTTGATGGAATGAAGGCGTCAGATGTTTTTTATTGGCTGGCATATCTACAGGGCTATTTCTAAAATGGAGCAAATCACAAGGGCTAAGGCAATGTTCCGCCGGGTCATTAAACCGAGCGGAGCCAGTATGATCACCAGACTGGAGACTACAGTGAGGATCATTAAATAGGCAAATATGCCAGACCCAACACCAAAAGTGACCATGCTTAGCACCAGTCCGGCCACCATACCTGCGATGCCGATCCTCTGGGTTTTGACACGGTGCTGCCGAAGCCATTGCACTACACCAGTAGCGGCTTTAAGTTCGGCCCGTTGAGAGGTTTGGTAACAACACCAAAATCCAAGGAATGTGACTAAAGTACTAAGCGTGACCATCATAATTACAGGGCTATACAGTAAGTGGCACAATGCCAGATAAATTCATAATCTTCGCCTTTGTAGGAGCCGGGAACCTCTTCTTTTTTTGTGGTTTCAACCGTGTATTTGGTCTTCCAGGGCAAAGAGAAGCTTACTTTTCCTTCTTTATCCGTGGTGAGTTTTTTACTCCACAGATCAGATACATAAATGTCTACCTCCTGCTCTGCCAAAGGCTCACCTTTGTAAAGTACCTGGAGTACTACGGATGAATTTTCCCCAGCCTGTTTATCAGAAGCGTTCACCACTACAAGACCGGCATTATTATCCGCTGCAGTAGGGGCAACCTTATCCCCTACTACTACTTTTGCAGTGGAATGATAGTGCGTTTTGAAGATACCGAAGTCATATTGCGTGTAATCTATAACGTCGATCTCGTTATTGTTAAGTACTACAGTATAGGTACCCTCCTCTTTGGGCGTGAAGGTACCCTGAAAGGCATTGTCTTTTACAGAGGTAGTGATGGGCGTTTTCTTCCCTGAAGGGGAGATCACCCACAGGCTGAAATTTTTAACATTCTCGTAGTTCTCCCCATTGGGGTCTTCAATTACACCGTAGGTATATTCACCAAAATACACTTTAACTACATGCTCCTTGTTTTTCTTACCACTCTCAGCGGTTTCAAGCCATAAATAGTGAGCAAATGAACTACTACCTGCCAGCAGGGTAAGCAAGAATGTGAATACTATTTTAAAATTTTTCATATGACATTTTATATTTTAAGCAGTAATGCCCCGGCCTTCACAGACCGGAGCAGTACGCTCTTATGGAACAAATTATTGCTTCAGGTTAAAGAACCCGTATACTGCACTTGCATCTGTGATCTCCGCTCCTTGGGTACCGGTGAAGTTTACAGGATCAACTTCGTAGATGAATATTCCCTCATCATTAGTGATTTTGATATAGATCATGTCATTGTCTACAATGAACTGATTGGCAAAAGTGGCTGTAGGCCCGCCGTAGTGTACCGGTACACCATCGATATAGTTTACAGTCTGCGCCACCACATCTATGATAGCCAGGCGTACATCCCTGCGTGTCCACTTATCCTCTGCCTTATGCTCTTTGAAACTGTAAATGCTGGCCAGCACCTTGTTGTTGCCCAGGTATTGGGTATTGCAAAGCTTGTAGCCACCGGTTGCGTCTTCGATGTTGAAAAAGTAGCTTTCATCAAACGTTGACTCACCGGCATTTATACGCAAAAAGCCTGAAGGGCGAGTTTCCTGCGGGAAACCTGATGAAATAGCAACGGTAGAAGCTGTATAGATATCATTGTTTTCAGTGTTGAAGATATGTCCCTGAGCAGCGTATGCGCCAATCGGACCTGTTCTTTCGTCAGTGATCACTCCCTGATACTCTAAGCCAGGGTATGAATAAATGGC
The DNA here is from genome assembly GCF_009711405.1 of Fulvivirga kasyanovii. GTDB lineage: Bacteria > Bacteroidota > Bacteroidia > Cytophagales > Cyclobacteriaceae > Fulvivirga > Fulvivirga kasyanovii. The sequence goes on from NZ_SMLW01000625.1 coordinate 15,096, forward strand.
TACATAGGCAGAGTCTGTCATCTGAGAGCTAAAATCGCTGGCAGCAATCTGGAAGAAAGGTACAAACAACTGATCTCCGCGATGTACCATGCCAGAGAAATATGCCTGCTCACCAGAACCTCTTGTAGGGGTAAATACACTGGTAGCTGACTCGCTAACCTCTCCTGTCTCTACATTAACCTTGTAGAAAGTAGCATTTTCAGACCCTCCTCTCGGGATATTCATAGCAATGAAATTTTTATCATCCACAGGGTAGAAAAGGTGTGTTCTACCCATAGTGAACTGGATATGCTCCTCAAGTTCGTCTGAGTCGTTAAGTTTATATACAGTAGCTACATTAGCGTCGGTATAAGTTACGGTAGTAAGATAAGCTCCTGTCTGCTGGTAGAAGTGGTAGCCTGACTGCTCCACGCCCTGGCCAAGCAGGGAAATTTCCCCGTCCATTAGTGAGTCGGTTGTTACAAGGTAGTCGGTGGTAACTTCACCGTCCCCGTTAGAGCGGATAGCCAGTGTGTATGCTCCCCCTTCTTCAACAGGCGCCACATTATCATCATCCTTGCATGAGCTCAGTATGGCTACAAAACCGAGAACGAAAAGTAAAATCCTTTTGTAATTATTCATGTTCATTTTAAGTAATAGTTTGTCTGTATTTATTTCTGAAAAAAGTATCTGAGTTTTACATAGTATGCCCTGCCCGGCTTTTGAAGCTTGAAGTTGTCGTACAGCTCTGCATCAAATAGGTTGTTGCAGCTTAGGGATACATTATATTTTCCTTTGTGTAGGGAGTAGTTGACATCAACGTTATGCGAAAACTGTCGGGGAATAGTCTTTTTGGTGTCGGAACTGCCATATTTGGCCCAGTACAGGAAGTATTCTTCAAAGAAACTTACACCATAGCCTATCCCCAGTTTGTCGTGTGAATATTTGACACTGCCAATATTCAGCAATGCATTGGCATTCGCGAAAAGATAAGGCTGGTTAGGCACCTGATTGTTGTACAGCGGGTTGGGTTTACCATCAATGGTTTTTACATCATTGCGCTGCTTTTGATACGTAACATTGGCCGAGAAACTGAATAATGACTTGTAAGCATACCTCATGCTGCCTTCCACACCGGCTACTTTTACTGCCGCCTCATTAGTGAAAGTAGAAGTGGGGTCTGAAGTACCTACACTGGCGCGAATGAACTGGTCTACATTGCGCTGTAAATAATTCGCTTCAAAATTAAAAATATGGTCTCTCCCAAAGTTGAGCTGGTACAGGGCTCCCACATTATAGTTCATGCTCTCCTCCGGCTCAAGCAACACGTTACCGGCAACGTTGGCACCGTCCCCAAATAGCTCATAGGCCTCAGGCATACGGTAGGCTTTCTCTACAGAGCCTTTTATCTGGAGCCTGATCCTCGGTATGCGGTATGAAAAGGCAGTACCATAGCCCAACTGCGACTGTTGCAGGCTGCGCTCCACACGTTCAGGATCAGTGTAGATATTAATGGTATAGTAAGTGACGCCATCCAGCATGTAATTTTTGGCAAAAAGCGATACCGTAAGCCTTTCTTTCCAATCAAATTTGTAACCTGCGCCTAAAATGGTTTTGGTAAGTACTTTAGGTTCTTTGTTGGAAAGCTCCAGGGGGTTGGCTTCATCCTCCCCTTTTCTGTCTACATTATTGACCGTGTAATTGACTACAAAAGAGTGCTTATCATTGAGGACATAGCTCAGGTTGGCCCTGCCTATAAATGAATTGTCCTTGAACTTATACAGTGTACGATTAAGCTCTCCGTCAGTAGGGTCAGCTTTTTCAATATAAGTACCATCCCAGTAGTAGGTGCGCGATGCCGTATCAATGGTTTGTACATAACCAAAATTGTATGAAGCGAAACCATTCAGTTCCAGACCTTCCACAAACAGGTTTGACTTTTTATAACGGAAAGTAGGCATCACCGTGGAACTTTTGCGAAGGCGTTGCCCATACACTTTTTCCATAGTAGCCCCCGTCTGCTGCTCCTTTTCACTTTCTGAAAGTATAATACCTACCAATAGCTGGTCTGCGAAGCTTTTATTGACCAACCCAACATCTACAATGGCCGATTTAGAATCATATGCATCATGAAAACGCTCTACCTCTTCGGTCTCTTTCAGAATCACCGACCCCCTCTTTTTATTTACATTTACTTTGTATGAGTTATCAGAGTAGTTTTGAAAAAGGTTTGCCCTTACCGTAAATCCTGTTTTGTCATTGGTATAACTGCCGTTGATGGAAGAGCGGTGCGTGTTGAATGAGCCATATGAATAGGAAACATCCAGGTATGTTTTTCTATATTGATTGGTGACTATATTTACTGCCCCACCCAGGGCATCAGACCCCAGCCATACAGGTACCACGCCTTTATAAACTTCGATCCTCTCCGCCATATTCACAGGCAGGTTATTGAGTGTAAGCGACGACCCGAAGTTTTCCATAGGCACGCCATCAAGAAAAAAGCGTACCTGGTTACCGTTGAAGCCGTTGAGTGAAAAATCAAACCTTGACCCCAAACCACCTGTTTCGCGGATACGCACCCCTGTACTCTTGGCCAGTACCTGGTTTACATCCAGGTTGAGGTTTTGCAGGGGCTTAGCATCAATGGATGAAACAGCGTAGGACTGCTCCCTCACCGCCGTGGCTTCCGATTTTCCCCATACCTGTACCTCATCAAGTTGCTGCACATCGGCAGCCATAGTAAAACCATGGCTATAAGATTTACCACCTTTTACCGTTACGGCCTTGGTTTGTGAGGTGAAACCCATCGAGCGAACCGTAAGTTTATACTCACCTTCCGGTACATTCTTCAATATGTAATATCCTTCGGCATCAGTTGTAGTAGCAAAGTCTGTAGACTCAATAATCACATAGGCAAAAGGAACAGGCTCTGATTTTTCATCTAGCACTTTGCCTTCTATAGTACCTTTGGCTGACTGAGCGTGCAGTACGCCGGACACCCAAAAGCAGGTCAGCAAAACAAGGCCGCCTCTGTAAATATTTGCAGTATTGAACCTCAGGGAAGAGGCTCTGAAAAGTAAAGTTCTGAGTGCGTAGTAAAAGATCATTCTTGGGGCGACGATTGCTCTTATTTAGACTAATTAAAAATTAAAGCAAAGCTATAAGCGTAGCAAATGATTATCAATAGCTATCCATAGGCAAATTGAGTCACTAGTAGTAGTGATTTTGAAATAGCTAATACGTTTTTACTTAAAGGTTTATGCTTTAAGCCGTGTATGCCTTTCGGAGTAGGCCTATGTTATTAAGTTAAGGCTTGGGTTTAGCCTGATCATACCCCTCCTTCTAAATCATTGGACAACATTATTCCTTAAAGTGGACTGAAAAGGCTGCTTGTTTTGTCCCTACAGGCCTGTAGTGAAAATATGACCTGACTGATCGTTCTACAAATATCTTATCCCCTGCGGGATTTTAATCACAAGACAGCATAGTGTCCTGCAAGGATATAATATTATAGAAAAACGTAAAGCAAGACAAGCCCTACAATGGGCACTATCCATCAGCAAAAGGTGAAGCCTTTTGTTATGGCATGCATCTGATCAAGGCCTGAAAGGCTGAAATTAACTACGGATTGGGATATTATCTACTGGTCAGTGCTATACAGCTACACACCGGTGGCTGTCCCCTGACAGCCACTTTTCGGAAATTAGCAAAGCCAGAGTTTAGTTTAGTTACCGTTTCTTTATCAATTCAAACTCTACCCATAACACGCTGAAAGGAAGGGCATTTCCTGAAATACCTCTAGGGCCACTTTATTCTTGTACCTTTAATAAATGAAATAGTTGATTTAACCCGGAGAGTATTAAATTTACGGCCATGATCTCTAAAAAGACCAAATACGCCATTAATGCATTGGTTCACCTGGCCAAACGGAAAGACGAAGGGCCTATTATTATTGCAGAGATTGCCAAAGCTGAGAATATTCCCCAAAAATTTCTGGAAGCCATACTGCTCGACCTGAAAAAGGCTGGCATACTGGCCAGCAAAAAGGGCAAGGCCGGTGGCTACTACCTGCTCAAAGCCCCTGAAGATGTAAATATGGCTGACGTAATGCGGCTTTTCGACGGGCCTATTGCTTTGCTGCCCTGCGTCACATACATGTACTATGAGCGCTGCGAGGAGTGTAAAGATGAAGAAACCTGTGGTATCAGGGATGTATTCCTGGAGGTAAGAAACAAAACTGTTTCCATGCTCAAAAAATCTACACTTCTGGAAATCATCAGGCGCGAAGGCAAGCAGAAAAGGCCGGAGAACGAAGATTAAAAAATTTAAATCTTTACTCTACTAAATAGATAGACTTAATATTTTACTACCTTTGATGGCCAAAAATCCGGCACTAATATTTTATTGGTAAAGGGCGACTGCTTTTTACCCTGAGTATTAACTATTTAACCATTAAGCCCAATGTCCACGGATGCCATTATTACCCTTTGCGTAGTTTTAGGTGCTGTTATCCTCTTTGCTACGGAGATCCTTTCCATCGATCTGGTGGCGTTGTTGATCATGGTTTCACTTATTCTTACCGGGGTAATAACGCCCGAAGAAGGTGTTGAAGGCTTTAGTAATAAGGCCACCATAACCGTAGCATTTATGTTCATTCTGAGTGCTGCACTGCTGAAAACCGGGGCTTTACAACTACTGGCTTTCCGGCTATCTAAAGTTTTCCGCTACAATTTCAATTCGGGCATCATCCTCATGATGATACTTATTGCTATCATTTCGGCTTTCGTCAATAACACACCGGTCGTAGCTGTATTCATACCCGTCATTATCCAGATAGGCAATGCCTCCGGCCAAAGTCCATCTAAGATGCTGATCCCGCTGTCATTTGCTTCCATTTTTGGAGGCACCTGCACCTTGATAGGAACCTCTACCAACATCCTGGTCAGTGGTATTGCGGAAAAAGCAGGCCTCGACCCCATCTCCATGTTTGAGTTAACTCCCATGGGGCTGGTTTTTCTTGCCGGTGGCATTCTTTACATGGTATTTGTTGGTATCAGGCTTTTACCTTCCCGCAAAGAGGAGAAAGACCTCGCAGAGAAGTTTGGCCTGCGGGACTATCTCACTGAAATTGAGCTGCTTGAAAATGGCGATTCGGTAGGCAAGAAAATCATGGATTCGGAGCTGGTCAAAGAACTGGAAATGGACATCCTGGAGGTGAGGAGAAATGAGCATGGCCGCTTCACGCTACCTCCGGGCGACTTTGTATTGCAACCCCACGACATACTAAAAGTCAAATGTAATGTTGACAAGATCAAGTCACTAAAAGGCCGTGCCAAGATCCTGGTCAACTCTCAGGTAAAAATTGGTGATGATGACCTGAAAGGAACCAACTCCACACTCATTGAAATGGTGATCACTTCCAATTCGGAGGTAGATGGTAAAACCCTGAAGGAAGTGGATTTCAGAAGGCGGTACAGGGCTACTCCACTGGCCATCAAGCATCGGCAGGAAGTAGTAAGGGACCATCTGTACAATGTGCCGCTAAAGGCTGGTGATGTGATACTGGCTGAAGTTAAAACACACTTTGTAAAAGAGCTAAAACAAATGGAAAATGAGCAGGATGCTCCATTTGTATTACTGTCAGAAGATTCCATCACGGATTTTGACAAGAAGAAATTTACAATCGTTATGTTTTCCATCCTAAGCATTATTGCGTTGGCTACTATCGGGGTGGTGGATATTATGGTAGGCGCTATCAGTGCTGTTTGTGCGCTGGTGCTGTTGAAATGCTTGTCCATGAGAGAGGCTTATGAGGCTGTGAGTTGGAAAATAGTGTTTTTGCTGGCCGGAGCCCTAAGCCTGGGCACGGCCATGAGCAACACCGGACTAGATCAGATCATAGCCCAAACGCTCGTAGGCAACCTGGGGCACTGGGGGCCTGTGGCTATAGTTTCCGGCCTCTACCTGGCCACATCGCTGATCACGGAGATCATGTCAAACAATGCTGCGGCCGCTCTTTTGGCTCCCATAGCCATTGCTACCGCTCAAAACCTGGGGCTGGAGCCTACGCCTTTTATCATGGCAGTTACTTTTGCCGCATCAGCAAGTTTCATGACACCCGTTGGCTACCAGACCAATACCATGGTATACAGTGCCGGCCAGTACCGGTTTATGGATTTTATAAAGGTGGGCACATTGCTAAATATCATGCTTTGGATACTCGCGACTATATGTATTCCTCTTATTTACGGACTTATTTAGGAAATCAAATTCAACAAATTGCCTCTACTTCTAGGATTTAGTTGAAAAAGAATCGAACCAGTATTGAATATAACAGCCTGATGCGGTAACAGAATCAAAACTCCCTCTTCCGGCACGGAGAGGGCATTCCTACCAATGTCGGTCTACAGACCTCTGCCGGGTGAGGTGATACCCAGAAAGGTGACGGCCTCTGTTTTGAGCTTTACCTCAGTCAGTGCTACAGAACAGTAAAGCTTTACCAAACTTTGGGAAGTTTAGTAAAGCCGCGATTTAGTTCTGCAAGCTTCTCATTCTAAAATTAAATATACCAACCTGAAAGTAGTGGTGCGCTTAGTAGCATTACGCTTCACTCCAGGTACTATAAATTTTTAAGCTCCTTCTGTAGCCTTTTAGCGCCTTTGTTGATGTCCTTGCCAACTTTTCCAGATTCCTTCTGCACCTTTTTTCCTCCTCTTTTTAGCTCCTTACCGAGCTGCCTAAATTCCTTTTCCAAAGCATGGAGCCAAACGTTAAACTTCAACTCGGCTTTTGCCTTTGCAATGCCCTGCTTCCCCTTCTTCCATACGGCCCGTTGTCCTTTCTTCACTTTCTGCGTTTCTGATGAGGTTTTCAGTTCTACCACGCCTTCCTCCACTTCTACTTCCAGCTCATCGGCAGCAGTTTTTACGTTAAATTCCGTCCCCAGCACCCTTACCTCTCCATGGGCTGTTTTAACCACAAAGGGAATATTTGCTTTGGTCACTTCAAAGAAGGCTTCTCCGGTAACTTCTATAGTTCTTGCTTCAAAATCTTTATCATAATCTACTGCACTATGATGGTTTAAATACACTACAGAGCCATCGGGTAATTCTACGACTTCAAAATTGTCACCTGTCTCTATGGAATGCCCCGCGCACGCCCCGAGAAGCAAGGCCGGCACAACAAATATGAGGATCTCTTTTAACCTGTTCATATAGCTTTGACTTTTAGGAATTTCAGTTAATCTAATCATGGTAATGTTCAAATAGCACATGCCAATGCCTGTACCCCTAAACCGGACCAACTATAAACAACCGGTATTTTCTGAGTTTTGGGCTTGCATGACTGGCTTTATGCCAGCATTTACTTACCGCCTGAGCGGCTAAAATCTATATTACTATATTTGCAAAGCATTACTTAAAACAAACCTAATATTAATATGAAACTTTTAAAATCAACCGCCTGGCTACTCCTCGTTACAGCGGTGCTATTCAGTTGCAACAAACCCGAACAGCAGCAGACTGAAACCGCCCCGGAGAAAGAGAAGGAATCTTTTGAGTACCTGGCCGAGCAATTTGCTGACCTGAAGATCATCCGGTATCAGATTCCCGGCTTTGATCAACTGACCACCCAACAAAAGACATTGGTATACTACCTCACGCAGGCCGGTCTGGCCGGTCGCGACATTATGTACGACCAAAACTACAGGCACAACCTGAAGATCAGGCATGCCCTGGAAAACATTGTAAAAAACTATACCGGCGATAAGGAGAGTGAGGACTGGAAAAATTTCATGATCTATGTAAAAAGGATCTGGTTTTCAAACGGTATCCACCACCACTATTCGAATAACAAGATCATGCCGGATTTCTCACGCGAATACTTCAACTCCTTGCTAAGCGCTACCTCTACCGAGCTTGACAGTGCTGTTGTTGAGGTACTTTTTAATCCTGACATTGATAATAAGAAAGTGAACCTTGACCCTGAAAAGGGCTTACTGAAAGGTTCTGCAGTTAACTTCTATGCCCCGGATATTACAGAAGCAGAAGTGGATGCTTATTACGCGGCCAAAGTTGACAAACAGGATGAGACCCCTGTTTGGTATGGCCTTAACTCAAGAATGGTAAAAGAAAACGGACAGCTTAAAGAGCAGGTTTATAAAGTAGGCGGTCTGTATGGGCCTGCCATAGAGAAAATAGTGTACTGGCTGGAAAAAGCTACTACAGTAGCTGAAAATGAGCAGCAAAAGAAAGCGCTGGAGCTATTGATCAAATACTACCAGACAGGCGACCTGGAAACCTGGGATGAATACAACATTGCCTGGGTAAATGCCACCGAGGGAGACATCGACTACATCAACGGATTCATCGAGGTGTATAATGACCCTAAAGGCTACAGAGGTTCTTACGAATCCATAGTAGAGATCAAAGATTTTGAAGCTTCCGAAAGAATGGCCAAGCTTTCTGCCAATGCGCAGTGGTTTGAGGATAACGCTCCTATTCTGGAAGAGAACAAAAAGAAGGATGTAGTGGGTATTACTTATAAAGTAGTAAATGTTGCCGGTGAGTCCGGTGATGCTTCGCCTTCTACCCCTATTGGTGTTAACCTGCCTAACTCTGACTGGATCAGGGCGCAGCACGGTTCCAAGTCAGTAAGCCTTGGCAATATCGTTTCTGCCTATGACGGCGCTTCCGGCACGGGTATGCTTGAGGAGTTTGCCTTTTCTGAAGAGGAAATAAAGCGAGCCAGGGAATACGCTGAACTGGGTGATAAACTTCATACTGCCTTGCACGAAGTTATCGGCCATGCTTCCGGTAAGCTTAATGAAGGTGTAGGCACTCCCAAGGAAACATTAAAAAGCTATGCTTCTGCACTGGAAGAAGGACGTGCTGACCTGGTAGCGCTTTACTACCTGATGGATCCTAAAATGGTGGAACTAGGCTTGATCCCGAGCCTGGAAGTGGGAAAAGAAGAATATGACAGCTACATCAAAAATGGCTTGCTGCTCCAGCTCAGGAGGCTTGAAGAGGGTGAAGTGATTGAGGAAGCCCACATGCGTAACCGCCAGATGATCGCCAAGTGGGTGTACGAACAAGGCAAAGAGGAAAACGTGATCGAGAAAAAGACCAAAGACGGAAAAACGTACTTTGTGATCAATGATTATGATAAGCTAAGGGTTCTCTTCGGTGCACTGCTAAAAGAGATTCAGCGCATAAAATCCGAAGGTGACTATGAGGCCGGCAAGAACCTGATCGAGAACTACGGTGTACAGGTTGATCAGGAGCTGCACAAGGAAGTGCTTCAAAGGGTGGAAAAATTGAAAACCGCCCCTTACGGAGGCTTCATTAATCCGGTACTTGTACCTGTTACTGATGAGTCAGGAAATATTACAGACATCAAAGTTGAGTACCCTAAAGATTTTACCGAGCAGATGCTATATTATGCTGAAAATTACTCGAACCTTCCGGTTGAGTAATTAGCAGAGTAACAAAGTTAAAAAGCCCGTTTCGGTATCTCCGAAACGGGCTTTTTAATACTCCCGGAAGTGCATAAAGTTTATTTCTTCCTCTTACATTTTTTATTCAAATCTTTCGTGTATGCTTCCGTAATAGGCCTGCCTCCTAATACCGCGCATTTATCATAGTATTTCCAGGCATTGTTGCAGTCTCCTTTTATCCAGTAGACAATAGATAGCTTAAACAGTGTATTCTGGTCTTGCGGATCAAGAGCATATGACTTTTGCATGTAGGTCACTGCAGAATCAAGACGGGCCAAGGCAGCACCTTCATCGACAGGTTGAAGGGTATAATACTGCGCCATATGATACGTTCCATAATCCGTCAACAGGTGCGTACTTTCAGGGTTTTCAGCTAAGCCGGTTTTATATTGTTTCTTTGCTTTCTCGTAATCCCCAATGGTCATATAAACAGCAGCGTAACCCCAATATATGTCATTATTGAGGCTATCGAGCAGATAGGCCTGATTGAACCGGTACATGGCAGTCTTTACATCGCCACGGTACAAATAATTAAACCCCAGGTCGATCATATGATTTGAAGCAGCAGTCCTGTTTCCGTTAAACTGCTCCTGCTTCATCACTTGTTCGATAAATACTGCATCCGACTCTTTTTGCTGTTCGGTCTTAGGCAGAAGACCGTATTTGGGGAGTAGCCTGCTGTTTGTTTTTGACAATTCTTCCCACTTTGCAGGGGTTATTTGCTGGGCAAATAAGGTGGTTGACAGCAGGGTAAATACAGATATGAATATCCTTGTCATTTATTTATTCATTCATTAAAAAAACCGACACAAGCTAATTATTTCTGAATGTGTGTACAAGCAGATAAGGGATTAATAAACAGCATAAAATAAATAGGGGCCGCTGCTTCTGGTCTGAGATTCCAAATATTTTCTTCGCTACACTCCGAAAATTTTAAAATAATACGGCATTGGGTTAGTAACTACTTTCATTTAAAATGCGTCTGCTCAACTGTTCTGCAAATTCTGCTTCCATATAGAGCTCATGGCCTTTATCCGGCAAAATATCGCTGGTTACGTTCATTTTATCGAACCATTCCTTTGACGGAATAAATGGATCATCCTCTCCAAAACAGAGTACTATTTCACTTTCAGGTCTCATGGTTTCATACCTTAACCTTGTGGACGATATACAGTAGAGCGATTCAACCTGACCACCTTCAAGCGCAAATTTCCAGGCAATAGTTCCCCCCACACTGAAAGCGAGTACCGTTACATTTGACTGCTCCAGAACTAGCAACTGCTCAACAGCCCTGTCAACACCTCCATCAACAAACTGCCAGTGCAACACCTCCTGCTTATAATCAGATGTATCAACCCCTCCCAACTCGCAGCAGTCGTAGTACCTGACTTCAAATTTTTCTTGCAAGGGTCGGATGTAGTGGTTTACCCACTCAGAGCGTTCCCTACCCCAGAGGTCGGAAAGTATGACGAGTTGTTTTTTCATATGCTTCAATAGGGTTAAAGATAATTGTGGAGTGTTGGAACCCATTCACTTTTGCGAGTATTCTTATGTCTGGCCAGACTAATGCAGAGGCCCTGCTAGAAAGAGAGGTCGTGAGATACTTAATTAGCAATTCTTTTATTTAAAAGTGTGTGGATTACCTTAAAATCCCTGATGTTTTGAAACTTAAACTTCACATTGTAGTGCGTAGTATCAATTTGTAAAATCCTGAATGAGGTTTTTATCATCAATATGCAATTAATAGTATCATATGGAATATTAACAGACTTTTCGCCTGATATTTCAATAGCATTATCATTAAATGTCACTTTACCATTTCTCCAACTGAGTTTGTCAAGGATATACCCAACAGAAATAAAAATAATACCTAAAGTTAACATGTGAAAAAGAAAATCTGCGGCTAGTTTAAAAAGGTACAGCGTATATAATTCCAGAGGCAACACTTGCCCTATTGAAATGCCAAAGAATGTCAGCACTAAAAGAATGATCCCAAACCAATATGGCCATCGCGCAATCTGCTTTAAATTGGTCGGTTCATATTTAAGCTCGAACTTTACCGGATACATTATTCTGTTTTATGATCACTACTTTAAATTACCAATTAGAAGTTAAAACAAAACCCAAGCCCAACTCTGAAAGAGTCAAATCCATCAGCAAAAGGTGAAGCCTTTTGTAATTAGAGCACTCCTAAATAAAGGCCTGAAGGGTCGTAATGCTCCATCAATACTGTTCAGTTAATGCTTCACTTCAACGGCCTGCTTATTTTGTCCCTACAGGACAATATGATCTTAATGGCTATGCTACAAATATTTTATCCCAACGGGATTATCACTGTAGAAAGGATTCGTCATTAATTTTAACAACAAGACAGCATGGTGTCCTGTAAGGGTATAACATTTATAGAAAAACGCAAAGCAATCTGTAAAACAGAATTGCCATTTCAACCAACTTTTACCCCACTTATCCTGGGACGCTATTGCAAACAAGAAGCCAAAATTCAGCTCTGAAAGAGCCAAATCTATCAGCAAAAGGTGAAGCCTTTTGTAATCAGAGCAGTCATAAATAAGGCCTGAAAGGTCGTAATGCCTTCGTCAGAGGTGTTACCCACTGTCTGTGGCTACTGAGCGGTTAAGCTTTACCAAACTTTCGAAAGTTTAGTAAAGCAGCTTTTTAGTTTTGTTTGTTGCTACTCTTATGTAGCCTTAAGAATTAGGGGTGGGAAACCAAAACTTACATGCCGCTCATTTAAATTATTCACTAAAACGGGCTGTTCTCAGAAAAGAAAAATAATTAAAAATAAGGCTATCAATAAATTATAACTTTTACAGAAATCAAGCTCAAATCAAAAGCGTTCCAAATAGTACACCCTATTTTATTTTCATTGTTTTACTAATCCTGCTCATGTAAATTTAGAACTGCTAAAACCAATAAATGCTACGATTATGAAAAAGAAGTTAAAACTTAAAGATCTGAAAGTTAAAAGTTTTGTAACCCTTAACAAGATCAGAGGTGGAGCTGACCGCTGCACTGGTTGTGATTCTACATGCGGCATCCTGCCTCCGACAGGAACTGTTTGTGAGTAAAATCTGAGGTGCCTGAAAGGGCACCTTTTTAATATCCCTCGCAGTTAACATAAGCTAAGAAGCATCTCAGAGGACTTAGACAACCCGCAATTCCGAAGTGATTGCGCCACTTCACGCTTAGTTTTAGGAGGGTTCTTCAATCGATTCACCATTTTATTAAAAGCGACGCAGGAAAGCTTTTTATTCAATTGTATCAGATTCGAAACTAATTCATCGGGGCTCTGAATTTCAAGGTCATATTTTTCAACAATTGTACCAGGAAAATCTTTCAAATTGTTTGTCACAATCAAATCAGCATTACACTTGATAGCTGCCGCAACCACATGCCTGTCATCTTTATCAGGAAGCCTTAGACCTTCTATTAAATCTTCATAATTTTCTACCGCAGCATCCGGAAAAGCAAGGTTCATTGCTCTTACGGTTTTAAACAGTACTTCTTCTTTCAAATCATCCCGCCTTTTTAACAAATTCCTCACCCACTCATCCTGAATCTCCTTTGTCCACTTCGGCTTAAACAGCCCTTCTGCTGCCATAGAAAGAAGAATGTCTCTAACAGGAGCCGGGTATAAAACACACGCATCTAAAACAACTGCAAACCTTGGGGAATGGATCATTCGTAGCCAAGATTTAAATCTTGCGCTTGTTTGGCCAGAAAACCAAGTTGTTTTTCACGCTCTGTTTTTAAACTTTCCTCATAATTTAGAATATCCTTCAACAATATTCTTCTATGACTCCCCACTTTTTTGAATGGAATAGCTCCAGCCTCCAGTAATTTAACCAGATGAGGCCTGGAAATATTAAGCATATCCGCCGCCTGTTGTGTACTTATTTCCGAATCAGAGGGGATTATAGATATTGATTTGCCCTCGGCCATATTTTGAAGAATAGCAGAGAGCAGAGCTAGTGCTTTTTTGGGGATAATGATATTCTCACCTGTTTCCTGAATTTTAATTTTAACCCCTTTAGCTTTTGACCCTTTA
>NZ_SMLW01000436.1 GCF_009711405.1 Fulvivirga kasyanovii
CTTTTAGTATTGGGGGCAAGCTCTTGGCTTGGTTATCTTCTTATTAATAATAAAGTTATACAAAAGTATTTTAAGGAAATTTCGGGTACAATATTTAAAAACACTGTCAATTTCAATCATCCCGTAAACATACTCAAGACAAATACCGGTCATCTTGATTTAAGACAGATTGCAGACTGGAAGCCTTCACATGTTATAAATTTCTTACGAGGAGAGACAGAAGCTGACTTTATATACCACGATAAATTAGCGAGTTATTGTGAACAAGCAGGGGCGAACTATTTCTATTTAAGTTCTGCTTTGGCTCTGGATGGTTATAAAGATGCTCCATTGATGGAGAGCTTAGAAGCTTGTGCCGTATCGCCATATGGTAAATTCAAGGGTAGGTGCGAACAAAGGCTTTATGATAGCAATTCATTAAATTGGACAATTCTGAGATTTGCTTCGGTTCAGGGATATGTGCCTCATAAACAGACAAGAAATGAGGTTTTTCTCAGTAAAATGAAAAAAGGGGAAAAAGTAATCGTAGATAGAGGGGTGGTTCAAAACCGAATGTTGGCTGATCGTCTGATTGGAGGCTTAAGTAAGTTGATACGGGATAACATTACAGGAATTATTCATTTTGGCACAATGGATAGCAGTGAAGAGTATGATTTTTTACGTCAGCAAGGTGAGCGTTTTGGATGGGATCCAGAGAATGTAGTTTCTGGTAGCCTTAGAAATGTAAATCTGAATACAATTCCTGGTAAAATTTTAGAATTATATGGAACAGAGTTTAGGTTGTCTGAAAATGATACCATTGATGATCTATTAGCCGACGAAGGTCTTAAGAAGTATAAAAATAACTAAAAAGTACTATGAGCGTTTCAATCGACCAAAAAAAAATAGGAAAAGAATACCCTGTCTATTTTATAGCTGATATAGCGTCTAATCACTGTGGCGACCTGTCAAAAGCAAAGGAACTAATTTTTGCTTGCGCTGAATCTAAAGTTGATGCTGTGAAGATGCAAAATTTTGCTGCGGAAACCATAGTGTCTGATTTTGGGTTTAAAAATCTTAAAGGAGTAAAAACGCATCAGAGCGAATGGAAAACATCTGTTTTCGATTCATATAAAGCGGCTTCTATTCCTTTCGAATGGACTTTGGAGTTGAAAGAGCTTACAGAGAAGTTAGGCATGGCCTATTTTACTTCTCCATATTCTATAGAGTTAGTTAATGCTGTTGCACCTTACGTATCGGCTTTTAAGCTTGGTTCTGGCGATATTACCTGGCACGAAGAAATAGAGGAAATGTGTAGGTATGGAAAAACTCTTCTAATAGCTACAGGTGCTTCAACAATGTACGAAGTAGAGATGGCCATGCAAGTAGCGATGAGACAAACAGATGACATCATTCTGATGCAGTGCAATACTAATTATACAGCAAAGAAAGATGAGATTAGGGAGTTAACTACGGAAAGATATAAGAATATTAATCTTAAAGTTTTGGAGTCTTATGCAAAAAAATGGCCTAATATACCGTTAGGACTGTCGGATCATACACATGGAAGTTTAACTGTACTTGGCGCGGTGGGATTGTACGATTGTGCTGCAGTGGAGAAGCATTTTACTCTGGACAGTTCCCTGGAAGGGCAGGATCATGCATTTTCTATGATGCCGGATGAATGGCTGGACATGGTTAACCAAACTGCTGAGTTAAAAAAGAATATATCATTGGATATGGATTTTGAAGAGCGATACAAAATTACCAGTGAATTCACCAATCAGCCTGAGGATTTAAGTTTGTGTATTGGCAATGGCCTAAAAACAATTCAGGGTAATGAGAGAAACACGACTATTGTTCAGAGAAGAGCAATTAGAGCTGTAAAAGATATGGGTGAAGGAACAGTTATAGATAGAAATTGCTTGATCATGCTTAGGCCCTGTCCGGAAGATGGTATTGAGCCATACAAAGTAGATCAAGTGTTGGGATCCAGGTTAAGAACTAAAATAACTGCTGGAGAGCATATTAAATTTGAGGACCTCGTATAATGGATTATACAAAAAATCCATATAGGAACTCAGAGAACGAGAAGTATGATATTTGGGAATTGCTTGTCAGGCGAGATTTCGATGCTTTTCTTAAAGGAGATTGGGGGATAATAAAGGACGATTTTATAGAAGATGATTTTTTTGGGCTTGACTGTAAGTATTCTGATAATCCCGATAACTGGTGTCTTACGTTTCCCGATCTTATGACTTATAGAAACGAGTGGGAGAGACAAAGTCGAGAATTTCGGAAGAACAAGTTTGCAGAAGACCCTCGTTTAGCTCTTTATAGATCCGTAGTACTCGAAAATATTTCCATTAAAGGAGGTTTTGCTTCGGTGCATAAGTATTTTAATGGGGAAATTGCACTACAAGAAGCGGACGATCTGAAGCTGAAATGGGTAAGCATCTTTTTACTTAAAAAGTTTGAAGGAAACTGGAAAATAAAAGGATTTACCGGCTACATTCGATTACATAATGACTGCAAAAGGTGACGAGAGTACTTTTTCGAGTTGATGCCAATGATAAAATAGGTCGAGGACATCTATCTCGATGTATTGCGGCTGCTGAAATGCTGAAACATGATTTTCAGGTTTGTTTTATTCTTCTGAAGTCTAGTAGAGAATTTGTTGAAGGGCAATTAGGTGATTATACAGTTAAGTATCTGGAGAATGAAGGAGAACTAAAGGGGTTAGTTACAGAAAGAGATATTTTATGTGTAGATGGGTATAGTTTTGATGTGGATTGGAGAGGCTGGATAAAACCCTATGTGTATAAACTAATAATTATCGATGACTTGCCTGAACCGCTTAAATTTGTAGATGTAATTGTGAATTATGCTCCGGGCATTAATAGAAAACTTTATACTGGAACAGATGCTACTCACTTACTCACTGGGTTAAAATATGTCTTATTAAGACCTCATTTCTTGGAATATGCTCGGCAACAAGTAGAGCAGATGAGACATAAGAATGGAGTTTTTGTGTGTTTCGGAGGTGCTGATCCTATGAATTTAGGACAGCTGTTTGTTGAACAACTTCTAAAAGAAGGGTTTGAAGACAATATAATACTTGTTACCAATAAACCATTATCAAGGGTAACTGGTGAAGATGTGCAAAATCTTAGTATAGTAAGTGGACTAAGTGAAAATGAAATGATCCACTATATAAAAAGTGTTCGAGTAGCAGTCGTCTCAGCGAGTGTTTTGAGCTTTGAAGTTGCGGCATTACGCGTTCCATCGTTTTGCTTTTATTATGTCGATAATCAGAGGCTAATTTATAAAGGTCTAATTGAAGAAAAAGCTATCTGTGGAGGTGGACTTGTAAAGAATCAGGAGGATGTTAAAAGATCAATAAATTCATTCATGGAATTTTATGATAATCCTTTCTTGCAAAACAGGATCATTGCAAAACAAAAGGAATTAATTGATGGAGAATCAGGAGAACGGTTGAGGGAATTCATGAATCAACTTTAAGTTCTCAGGAAGAAATCTCTATGGAAATTGAATATAAGTATGTCTTATAAGAATCTTTAACATTGCTCATTTATGCAGTTTATTTTTATTGGAGGTGCACCTAGAAGTGGAACAACCTTGCTGCTCAATTTACTCGAGTCTCATCCTGATATTGTAGGGTTTCCATTTGAACATAAAACATTTGAACAATACTTCTGGCATAATGGTGATATAAACTACCTACGTGAGAACTTTATAAAAAATAGTAGGGAGGGGCAACAAGCTATTCTGTCTAGCGAATACCTTATTAATGAGTATGTAAGAAAAATAAGGGGCTATTATGGTAAAGAGTTTTCTGTTGATATTGACCCCAAATTGTTTTTGGCGACTTACTTAAATCGCTTGTCTATTAGTTGTGGATCATTACAAGATGTATTTGATGGGCTGGCTCAAGGGATATTAGACTCTAACTCTTTTGCCTTGTCAAAAAAAGAAAGGCTTGAATATTTCTGTTTTAAACAGCCTTACTTCACTGAGTTATTTGCTAAGGAAACTAGTAAGGAATTACCGGAAGCTCGTTTCATTCATGTAGTACGTAATCCAATAGCCAGATACACCTCTGCAAAGAAGAGGTTTCTGGATATTTATGGACATGCTAAAAATCCTGTTCATATAAATAGGCAAAACACGGTTTTTGCCCATGCTGAAGTGGACGTAACCTCTTATGAACTAGCTTTGAAAAATCAACGAAATATTGGAGGGCAAAGATATTTAATCGTAAAATATGAAGAATTGGTGTCTAATGTTGATGTCACTATGAACAAGATTTCTAAGTGGTTAAAGCTTACGCCACATTATGGCTGGAAAACGAGTAGACTAGGTGAAGAGGCTGATGCCGGATCCAGTTATGTTACGCGAAGGGGTGTAGATGAAGCTGCTGCCAGTAGAAATGAACAGTATTTAAGAATAACAAATCAGGCTGAGAGAGAATATCACCAGTACTTATTGACTAAATCGAAAATTGGTAAGCTCTACGGAATTGAGAGCCACGTAAACACAAAAATGTTAATCAGATTTGTTTTGAATTTCTTCTACAAGGAGTCACTTGGACAGTATGTCTATCGTCTGTTAACTGTATTTAATAATATTAGAGTTCTGTCGTTTGGAAGCAAAGCTTTACCTGAACGAGTAAAGAAAAAAAATGCGGGTTTAAGTGGAGCAATATGAAGAGAATGCTTGCTAGAATTTTCTCATCAGAAAGTATCTTTGACAATCTTTTGGCCTTGTTTAGAAGCTTTTTTAGTTTCAAATATCACCTGAAGTTGTTTAAGTCTAATAAGGTGTATTTTAAAAATGAAGGATTATTAATTATTAAAGGGAAACTGTACTTAGGCTTTCTTTCAAATAGATTGGCGATGAACCCTTCAGGAAAAGGTGTATTTCGTGTTTACAAAGGAGGCAACGTATTAACCAATGGATTGGTAAGAATTGCAAGAACAGCTAAAATCTATGTGTCTGGTTTATTAGAGATTGGTGCGGGTACTTATATTAATCCTAATACAATTATCTTGGCCAGAAAACAAGTGAAGATAGGTAAGAATTGTGCGATATCCTGGAATTGCCAAATACTTGATGATGATTTACATTTTATACAGACATCATCAGGCAAAGAGTCATCAGCTAACCCAATTATAATAGAAGATAAAGTATGGATTGGTGCTAACGTAATAATTTTGAAGGGGGTAAGGATTGGCGAAGGATCGGTTATAGCTGCAGGCAGTGTTGTTACAGGAAACGTTGTTCCTGGGGCTGTTTATGCAGGTGTTCCTGCCAAAAAAATAAAAGAAATTTCTAGTTGGGGATAATCAGGTGATATGAAATACCTAAAAAATATAAAAAGAAAAGTAAGACTTCAGAGAGAGTGTCAGATTTACAAAAGATTTTATAAGGGGCATGTAGAGGATTCCTCGGGAAGTAAGCGGATATTAATGTATGTTGGTATTGGGAGTATGTACCTTACTCCTTTTGAGATCAGTATATATCATTTACTTCAACAAAAAGGCTACCAGGTAGACTATTACATTTATGATGATAAAATAACGATCAACGAAGTGATAACTAAAGATCGTTATGAACAGGAGGGTAGCGAGAAGTTTTGGAGAAGAGCATATAAGGATGCAATACAAAAACTGAAGGCTTCCAAAGTAGAATATAAATTTATTAATGAAAGAGTCGAGGTTAACAACATTGTTGATGGAAGAGCATGGCAGCTAAGTGAGTTGTTAAATTTTTCTTTTGAAGGAATCAATTTTGGTCATATCGTAGAAGGTTCTTTGTATAGGTTTTATAAGTCCTTAAAATTTGATGATGATTCGATTAAGTATGGTAAGGAATTTTTACGAACCTCACTTATCAACTATTTTCAAATTAAGGAGATTTTAAGAACCAGTAATTACGAGGCGATACTCTTTTCCCATGGTATTTATTGCACATGGCAGCCTGTAGTAAACCTCCTTACACAAAAAGGTATCGATTATATCTGTTATGACAGAGGCAAGACAAAAGGCCATATCAATATAAATTTAAATAACCCGTCTCCTGTATGGGATATCTCCGAGGCTTGGAAGAGGTACGCAGACAGAGAGTTGACAGCCGAAGAGTTAGGCATGGTAGATCAGTACCTTAAAGAAAGAGAATTGCAGAAAGGTGATGTCTATGCCTATAACTTTGCAAGTAAGGCCGATGATCTTAACCATTTAAGGCAGTCTCTTAAGATTAAACCAGGGGCTAAAGTAATCTGTGTTTTTACTAATCTGATTTGGGATGCGGCTAATGTGGCCAGAGATGTTGCTTTTTTATCACCTTTAAAATGTATACAGAAAACCATTAATCATTATAAAGCGCACAATGATGTTCATGTGTTGATACGGACGCATCCGGCAGAGAGGGTATTGGGCACAAAAGAAACTTATGGAGCATTGATACGAAACAGTCTGGATTCAATACCTGAAAACGTGACAATAGTAGAACCTGACATGGAGATTAATTCGTTTTCGATATTGGAACTGGCTGACATTGGTGTGGTGCATACCTCTACAGTGGGGCTAGAAATGGCCATAGAAGGTAAACCTGTTATACTGATTTCAGATACTCATTATAGGAATAAGGGCTTTACTTTTGATGCTGGTTCGGAAGCTGAATACTTTCAGTTTTTGAACGAACAGTTGCAACACCCGAAGTTAAAGCCCAGGCAAGTAGAGTTGGCGAAGAAGTATTTTTATTTAATGATGTTCCATTACCAAAAGAAAATGCCCGTTTTATACAATGCGGCAGGTGCTTTTCAAGGATATGCCTATGATAATTTTCACTTAATGCGAGACGATGAGCAGTCTAACATCAATCTCTTTATTGCTGATATAGTAAATGGTGTACCGTTAAAGGATTTTATTCGCTGGTAGAAATTGCTAGTATTACCAATCAAATTTGATGAATCATAATATACGGATTATAGGTGGATTAACGGGGCTAAAAATTATTGGTGCTGTCTTGGGGGTGATTTACATGGTTCTTCAGGTAAGGTACTTTGGAACATCCAGGGCCATTGAAGTTTTCTTTGCTGCTCAATCTGTGCTTTATGTGATAATTTCTTTGACCCAATCAGGGCAACTTGCTGAAATTTTTCTTCCTGAATATCTTAAAATCCGTAATTCCAAAGGTACATCTGTTGCACATGCCGCTTATTCCGTAGTTGCAAATCGGTTATCTGCTATAGTTATCATTGTTTTATGTATTGCGTTCATACTCGCTCCTTTTATTATAAGACTTTTTATCCCGGGTTTTTCTACAGAAGATCAGTATCAGGCGACATATTTGTTTCGTGCATTTCTACCTTTTATTTTTTTACAGATTCAATTGGCATTTTTAAATACAGTGTTAAATGCTGAACAGGTATTTGGAAGAACAGAGGCCACTAATATAGTCAATGGAATTATTTCTATTTTAATATTGATTTTTTTATATCAAGACCTAGAGGTATGGGCCTTAGTTGTTTCTTCTTATGTCGGAATTATTATCCAGATTGCGTTATCCTTAATTTATGCGTACAAAAAAGGCATTCGATATTATTTTGTATGGGTTCTACCTTCATTCAATCATAAGGTGTTTTTCAAGACTATTCTCTCTACGCTCTCATATACAATCGCTACTCAAGGCCTGAACTGGGCCATGGTCGCTTCTATTTCATTTCTCCCTCAGGGCATGTTGGCCATTTATAAATATGTAGAAAAATTATACCCAAAACTAAACAGTATTTTAGTTCAACCCTTCTCTACTGTGTTCTTTACGAAAATTTCGAATAAGATATCATCTGAATCAGATGCTCGACACCTCAAGTTGAAAATGGTAAATTTGCAGGAGTATAGTTTGCTATTTGGTTTGTTTATCTTTGGCTTGTCTATTGCAGCAGGCAAAGAATCTTTGTCCATATTGTGGAAAGGGAGTAATTTCACATCAGCTGATCTTGCTATGGCTTATCAGATATTGTGTGCCTTCTTTATTGCATTTACTTTTCAGCTTTTTTATGCTCTAAACAGAAAGTATTCTGTCGCATTGGGTTTGGCAAGGTATAATTATAACTATCAGACGTACGCTCAGTTGCTATCTGCCACAGTTGCCTTTCCTTTGATATATTTTTTTAATATAGAAGGTTTATTAAGTGCAATAGTTTTTAGCAGGTTAGCCTTAATCTCAGTACCTGTATATGTCAATTTAGCAAAAGGACAAAAATTCTATAAGGCACCTCCATTGTCGTTCAGTATAAAATTTTTAATGGGACTTATATTTTTGCCGATCGTAGTACTTATAACAAAGGCGCATATTTGCCTTTGGTGTCATATTGAAGGTATATGGTTTGATATTGCAAATATAATAAGCTGGGTTTTTTTTACGATTTGCCTTTATTTTTTGATAATCAACCTATTTAAACTAAATTTTATTTTTAAGCTAAAAAAAGAAATATTTGGATCCTGAGTATGCGCCTATTTAAATATATGTTTTTTGTAATTATCCACTTTCAGGACTACCTGTTCAGGGAATGGATTATGTTTATCCCGTTTCATGTTATCCGCATTTTTTGCATACGGAGGACTGTAAAGTCTCTGGGCTCTAATAGCAGTTTCCTGCTAGGAGTTGAATTTCGTAATGGCAAGAATATTACTGTTGGGGCAAATACAGTTATAAACAAGAACGTGCTATTAGATGGGCGAGGAGGAAGATTATCTATTGGTAACAATGTTGATATTGCTCAGGAAACCAATATATGGACACTTGAACATGATGTACATAATGATTATCATAAAGATACTGGTGGCGATGTTACTATTGAGGATTATGTATGGATTGCATCGAGGGTCACTGTTTTACCTGGTGTTACAATAGGTCGGGGGGCTGTAGTTGCATCTAACGCAGTGGTGGTTAAGGATGTTGAACCTATGACAATTGTTGGCGGAATTCCTGCCCGTAAGATAGGAGTTAGAAAAAGCAATTTGAGTTATAAGCTTAAATATAAACCCTGGTTCAGATAATATGAGTAATAGAATAAAAGTGGCTTGCTTACCTCGTGCCGGTATTGAAAATCCGTATCAATATCTGATGATCAAAGGTTTACAAGAAGACGATCGCTTGCACGTATATAATGGCGAGGAGGGGAAGCTATTTGCTTTTTTACTCACGTGGTTAAAAAGTAGACCAGATTATATTCACTTGGACTGGTTGCATCAGTATTATCTGAGGAAATCCTTGTGGATGACTTGGGTGCAATTCCCGATTTTTATTTTTGAAGTTTTATTTCTCAAATATTTGTTAAGAGTAAAATTTGTTTGGACTCTGCACAACATCTATCCTCATGACCAACCTTATTTTGGTCCATATAAGTGGGCAAGGAGGTTTTTTGCCAAAAAATGTAAATGGATAAGGGTTTTCTCAGAGTCTACGGTAGTTGAGGCATCAGCGGTGCTTGGTGTACACAAATCGAAGTTATCAGTTATTCCGGAGGGTTCGTATGTTGAGTATTACCCAAATACCTCATCAAAGGAAGATAGTTTGGCTTATTTAAATTTGAAAATCACTGATCGGGTGTTATTGTTTCTGGGCAATATCCGGAAATATAAAGGTTTGGAGCACTTAATAACGGTTTTCAAAGTTGTCAAAAGGGAAAACTGGAAGTTGGTAATTGCCGGTATGTGTAGGGATCAAGTGTATAAAAATGAGCTTCACCGTTTGATTGAAACAGATCAAGATATTGTTTTTGTTCCTCAACTTATACCAGTTGATGAAGTGCAGTATTTTATGAATTCGGCCGAGGCCGTAGTTTTACCTTTTCAGAAAATAGAGAATTCAGGGTCTGTTATACTAGCCATGGGATTCGGCAAGGCAATAGTTGCCCCTGCAATGGGCGCTGTCGTTGATAGGTTGAAAAGTCAAAACCAGTTGCTTTACAATCCTGAAGGAGAGGAGGAACTTCGAGCAATTATCAGAAGATTAATGGAAATGGATCATGAAGAAGTGAACGACTATGGAAGAATTAATGCGGAGGAGCTTAAAGAGTATCAGTGGAAGGATTTTTCAAAAATGTTCAACTAATGCGGATATTATTTTGTACTAGTACATTTGAGCATATTAACCATGGCCCTGCTAAGTTTGCCAACCTATTGCTGGATATTAATGCCACTTACCCCGAACACGAACTTCGAGTATTAACCGAGGATATTTCTGAATATAAGGTTGATACTTACAACGGGTTGGTCTATCGGTTGGATCTAAAGCTTAATCCTATTCAAAACCTGGTAGGTCTCGTATATCGTATGAAGCCATATTATAGACAAGCTGCTGCAATTAAACAAGAATAT
>NZ_SMLW01000362.1 GCF_009711405.1 Fulvivirga kasyanovii
GCTGAGGCCTGGGGGTATTACATAGGCTATAAGATAGGGGTAATGACTAAATCAGCGGAATGTGCCGCTAAAAGATTCATGGAATTTTTATTTTCATAATTAATTAGAAAAGGAAAACTACCTCAAATGTAACAAGAACTTTTGGGGTAGTTATTTGACCCAATGACAAAACCATTCCTTAGCCATACATTTTGGTTTCTGAGAGTCTCATTAAAATATACCTGGTATATAATATTAGCTACACTGCTTGGGATTATCCTTGAGTTGGTTCTGAAAAGCATAGGTTTTCACCTTCCTATCAGGGACGAAGGCGTTTCCCGACTCACAAGTGAAGAAAATATATTCCTCCTATCGTTATTATGCTTAGATAGAGTATTCTTAGGGCCCGCATATGAGGAAATAACTTTCCGGCTAGCTTTAAAACCCAGTATAAAAAAAGTCGCACTAGGACTGGCGTTCTTCATTTCAATTTTGCTTTTGATGCCTACAGGACTTAACCATTTCCTTATAGGAAAAATAGTTTATACAGGTTCAACTGCATATTGGATCATTGGAGTTTTGTTATTTTTTGTCATTTACCCTTGGCTTAAAAGCAAGAAAAAAACATATCACAAACTGTCTCAAGGGTTTAGCAGTCGAGCTATGATCTATATCTCCAGTTTAATTTTTAGCATTGCTCACTGGGCTAAGGCTGGAGAAGATCTATTACACTTCTGGTTATACATACCCTTTTTATTCCCATACTTTCTCAGTGGGCTCATTTTTGCCCATGCACGGCTCAAACATGGTTTTGCTTTTGCTTTCATGTCACACTCACTATTTAACCTGCTTATAGTTATACTTAATTTATTAACCTCATGATTGGCGAGCTAAACAAACATAAAACTTTAGATAACCTATGAAAAATCCCTTGCTCTCATTTATAACTCAGGTGGTACTGTTCAGCATTGCGATATATGCGCTAAAGCTAGTATCTGACATTATTTACTATAAAGACCAATATGAAGCGACCGCTGTTATTGCCAAATCATTGAATAGAATATGGGTTAATGTTTTTGCAGCGTTGGTGGTAGTGAGTTTTAGGGTATGGTTTAAGCGGCAGAAAAGCGCAAAGGGCTAACCCTTTATGATCAACCAAATTAAGCTATACTTACATCCACTTCCACTGGCGCTCAAATACACGTGGCATATGATCCTTGCCACTTTGTTAGGAGCGTTTATAGAAGTGGTTTTAATAAATTACCAACTCTATGTACGCCAACCTCGTGACTATATTGTAGCTATACAGAAAGAGCAAAACCTGTATTTACTGGCCTTGGTAATAATTGATGTTGCATTAATCACACCTTTAATAGAAGAAGCGGCTTTCCGGTTGCCTTTAAATCCAACAAAGAAGAATTTAAGCCTTGGCCTTTCCTCTTTAATAGCTGTATGCTTACTAGTAGTTACCGGATGGGGCAAGTTACTGGCAGATTCCATGCGCTTTTCGGGGCTTATAACATTCTTATTATTTGCCTCTATTTCATACCTGGTTTTTAGGCACAACTTTAAAAACCCAATGCTGCTAAACACCATAAGTTCCTTGTTTAAAAGAAAATCCATGATATATATCACCAGTATCTTATTCGGGTTATTCCACTATAAGGTAATTGGCTCTCCAAAGTATACATGGCTATATGTCCCCTTATTGTTTCCCTACTACCTAAGCGGATTGATCCTGGCAAAGGCAAGGATCAAAGCAGGATTTGCATGTGGTGTTATGACCCATGCGCTCTTTAACCTGCTGCTGGTATTACTTAATTTGAGCATGAGATAATATGTCCAAAAAAATCTTCCCTTCCGAAATATTGAACTTCACTATTGAAAGTGAAATAGCGAGGAACAGCACCCGGTCCCAAATTATTTATTCTGTCACGCTCCTATTCCTGTTCGCAGGTTTTGCATTGTTGCCTTTCATTCAGGTAGACATCAGCATCCAGAGCAGGGGGATCATACGGCCAAAACATCAAATATCCGAGATTATCTCTCCGGTTCAAGGGCGGCTTGAGAAGTTATTTTTCAAGGAAAATGACATGGTACACCAAGGAGATACCCTACTTACGATCAACGCTGCCAGAGTAGCCAATAACCTTCAATACACCCAAGAAAGGCAGTCCGAGTTGCAAAACTATATCAACGATCTCAAGCTTCTTTTAAAAATACTTTCACCTTCGGCGTTTAATCCTGTTCATTCACTAACCACTGCCAATTACGAACGTCAGCACAGGGAGTTTACAGAGCTCATCAATAAGGCAAACCGGGCTTATCTTAAAGCAAAACAAGACTATAACAGGAGCAAGCAACTGTATGATGGCGCTGCCATTTCATTGATGGAATTTGAAAAAGCCCAATTTGAGTTGGATAATGCCCATGCTGAGTTGAAGGCTTTGCACCTCTCTCAACTCACCCAATGGTCGGAAGAACTCAAAAACCACGAAACAGAACTTAACAGAATAGAATCCGAATTTGAAAGGATCAGGGAGGAGCAAAAAGACTTTGTAATCATTGCCCCGCTTTCCGGTTCTATTCAGGAGCTGAAAGGCCTTGCCCCCGGCATGCAAATACTGGCAAGCCAGAGCCTTCTTAAAATATCACCCGATTCGGGTTTGATTGTAGAAACGTTTATCGCTCCAACCGACATTGGTTTTATCAAACAAGACCAACCCGTAACCTTTCAGATAGACGCTTTTAATTACAACCAGTGGGGCTTTGCCACCGGTTCAGTACTTGAAATTGCCCATGACATTACCCTTAGGGACAATCAACCTTTCTTCCGGGTGACCTGCTCGGTTGACCAAACCCACTTGTCGTTGAAAAATGGCTACTCCGGAAACCTTAAAAAAGGCATGACGCTGAATTCCCGGTTTATAATCACGCAAAGAAGCTTATGGCAACTGCTTTATGACAAAGTGGACAACTGGTTGAACCCAAAACTTTAGCATCGATGGACAAGTCAATAAAGGTAAAACAACATGATATTACGGATTGTGGCGCTGCGTGCCTGTCTTCCATAGCCTCCTATTATGGTTTAAAGCTGCCCATATCCAGAATACGCCAATATGCGTCTACTGATAAGAAAGGCACAAATGTTTTGGGTCTTATTGAGGCATCAGAAAAGTTGGGTTTTATGGCAAAAGGAGTGCGTGGAGAGTTTGAAAGCCTGCTAAAAATACCTAAACCGGCCATAGCACACGTAATTATCAATGACCACCTGCACCATTATGTGGTACTTTATGAAGTAACCGAAAAGCTGGTCACCCTTATGGACCCGGCAGATGGCAAACTTCATAAATATAATCCTGACGAATTTAAAAAAATATGGACAGGTGTGCTGGTACTGATAATGCCTGATGAGGATTTTAAGGCTGACGACCAGAAAGTTTCAGTCAGGCAAAGGTTGCTTTATCTGCTAAAGCCACATACGGCTATTATGCTCCAGGCATTATTCGGCGCCGCCATTTACACTATAATTGGTCTGTCAACGTCAATCTATGTACAAAAAATAGTAGACCATGTACTTATCGGAAGCAATACCAACCTCCTAAACCTACTGAGCATCATCATGATAGCATTACTGGTGTTGCAAATATTTATAGGTACTACAAAGTCAGTCTTCAACCTCAAAACAGGACAACTGATAGACGCACGACTAATATTAGGGTACTACAAGCATTTGTTAAAATTGCCTCAACGCTTTTTTGACACCATGAGAGTTGGTGAGATTATCTCAAGGGTCAATGATGCTGTCAAGATCAGGGCTTTCATTAACAACACCTTAATAGACTTAATAGTCGACCTTTTCACTATAGTTTTTGCATTCTCGCTCATGTTCATCTATTACTGGAAACTGGCCCTGATCATGCTGGCAATGATCCCGGTGTATATACTGATCTACTGGATAACCAATGCAATCAACAAGCGAACGCAGCGAAACCTTATGGAAGCATCTGCCGACCTGGAGTCGCAATTGGTAGAATCATTGAATGCCGTATATACCATAAAAAGTTTTGGACTGGAATATCATGCCAACTTAAAAACAGAAACCAGGTTTGTAAAACTGCTCCGGCATGTCTACAAGTCTGGTATCAACAATATGTTCTCGGGCTACTCGTCACAATTTTTCTCCCGATTGTTTACCATAATACTGCTTTGGGTTGGGTCAATTTATGTAATTGAAAAGGCCATCACACCGGGAGAGCTTCTTTCTTTCTATGCCCTTATTGGCTACTTAACATCACCCATAATTAACCTCATTGGCATGAACAAAACGCTTCAGGATGCCATGATAGCCTCTGACCGGCTTTTTGAATTGATGGACCTGGAGAAGGAAGACAATGACAACAAAATAAAACTTACCCCAGATAAAACGGGAGATATAATATTCCGGAATGTACATTTCCGCTATGGCTCCCGCGCAACGGTTTTTGAAAACTTCAACATAAAGTTTGAATCTGGCTGCATCAATGCCATAGTTGGAGAAAGCGGCTCAGGGAAAACCACTCTAATGTCCATCCTTCAAAAAATCTACCCTATAGAAAAGGGGCATATAACCCTTGGCGATTTTGACCTCAATCATATAGATACGAGCAGCCTGCGGGAAACCATCTCTGTAGTGCCGCAAAGGGTGGACTTATTTGCAGGTAACGTCGTTGAAAACATAGCAGTAGGAGAGTTTTCTCCTGATATGGAAAAAATAATTCAAATCTGCTCTCAGCTAAACATTCTTGAGTTTATCAAATCGTTGCCACAAGGCTTTAATACCTACCTCGGAGAAAACGGTGCCACGCTATCGGGAGGACAAAAACAAAGAATTGCCATAGCAAGGGCGCTGTACAAAGAGCCTGAAATACTGATATTGGATGAAGCCACCTCCTCGCTGGACTCGGCCTCCGAACAGTTCGTACAAAAAGCTATCGCCATGCTCCGGGAAAGGGAAAAGACGGTGATAGTTATAGCCCACAGGCTAAGCACCATTATGAGCGCAGATAGAATATTCGTGTTAGAAAAAGGCCAGTTGGTGGAAAGCGGCACACATCAGGATTTGATCACAAAAGAGTCGAAATACTACAGTCTTTGGGAGCAGCAATACCATGCTCCTAATCCACAAAACCTAATCAGCTATTCTCAATAAAATCTGAATTTAAATGACTAATAAACATGGCTTACCGAATTGGGCAAGGGCAGTAATCTTTTTTGTCACTTACAATATATTTATTGCCATATTTTTAGTGGTCTTCTATAAGGTGACCTTTGATCTGGTATTTTCCGACAGGAGTGGTAACAACATTTTCCTTATTGTTGAACAGGCTATCAAAGAACCAGAGTATTCTTATCTATTAGCCATCCAACTATTTATCACTGCTTTACTGACTATAGTTTTTTTAATATTTTTTAAAGCGGCATTAGACCCTGAAATTAAAAACCTGCTTAATACTGTTAAAGCACTTCATATCATCCACTTTCTAAAAGGTTTTGCCATTAGTTCGGTTGTAATATCTCTCTCCGTTTTCATATTATGGATAAAAGGTGAGATTGTATTTAGTGAGGCAAATTGGCCAACCAACAATACTCTGACCTTCCTAATCATTTACGTATGTGTTGCATCTGTTGAAGAAATTGTCTACAGGGGCTACATATTAACAGAACTCACCAAATCGATGGGGAAATGGCTGAGCATCCTGATATCCAGCTTGGTTTTCAGTCTTCTTCACATATTCAATGACTCATTTTCACTAATCCCTTTATTAAACTTATTCCTCGGCGGTGTATTTCTCTCAATTATTTACCTGCGCTATAAAAGCATTTGGCTTATCATAGGGTTGCATTTTGGCTGGAATTTCACTCAAGGTGTTATCCTGGGCTTCAATGTGAGCGGCTTTGACAGTACAGGTATCCTCTCCTGGGAAAATATCGGCGATCAACATTGGACAGGTGGGCACTTCGGGCTGGAAGGCTCGTTAATAACTTTGATTCTACTAATCCTACTTACCCCTATATCTCTTCGAATGACACCAGCAAAAAACAATTCACAGGCTACACTAACAGGATATTAACCTCTCTGGTGCAGGCATCCTTGCATTTGACCACCGCCTCAAAACAAATCATTCAATTCAATTGTGTAAATTAAGTCATGGCTTTTAGGTCGATGACGACGCTGATGTATAATCACGGCCTGCTATATTAAAAATTACACCCAACAAAACCCATATGAAAGACAGCAAGGAAGATCAAAAGACAAAACACCTGATGCTAATTTCAAGCCTCAATGCTATTATCGATCAGCTCCCGGTAGTGGTAAAGGCGTACAAGGATGCTCAGCTCAATTTTGCTACGGCAATCTATGAGAGTGATAATGCGGCAATCTTTGATCGATCGGGCAATCTGCCTGACTACGAAAATGAAATAGTGGAAATCCTGGCCTTATTTCAGCAGCAGCTCGAGAGCCTGCAAGCGGCCAGGGACAGGCTTGCCTGAAAGCAAAAAAGCCACATTTTCATGCAGCTTTTTCCATTTTCTTTTAAAGAATGTTTTTATCTCAGGTCGATAATCTCCACGCCAGGATATTTGGTAGCATCAAAAGAGAATGCCGAGTCCTTGGGAGAGATATTGCCATTAAAGTTTTTAATGGTGTACTTGTATTTGTTACCTGATTTGTCAAACATGGTCCAGCTTTTCAGGCTGTGGTCTTTTTTGGCTATAAAGAGCCTGATCTTAAAGAACTGGGCATCTTTATCATTGGGTACAAGGTCTATCACTGACACGGCCGTACCGTTATCTGTCTCATTGCCTACAAATAAATATTTGTAACCCTTCTTGTAAGCATCATAAATCTTGGAAGGTGAAATTTCGTCTTCATCGGGGTTATAAGTATCTATGTTTACCTCATTTACGTCAGGAAGGTATGTCCATACCGTAGTACCATTGTTGATCACCACCTGATCATCCATCTCGAGCTTGTACATTTCGCCTTTAACAGTTATTTTGCCACCAAACTCTTCATTGATACCGTCAACCTCATTAATGAGCGAAGAGGTAATATCGGCACTGTATGCAGGGATTTTCTTGTATTTGGCGCTCATCGCATCCAAAACTTCTTTTGCCTGCGGATCATTCTG
>NZ_SMLW01000122.1 GCF_009711405.1 Fulvivirga kasyanovii
TGTGGACATATGCAACTATACACATGTCTCCATTGGATGATGAGCCTCCTTTGGAGTTACACATGTTTTCTTCGACACAAGATAGAAGCCTTGTTGAGTTGTTGACGATAACATCTTTTTATCATCAAAAGAGAGCAAGATTGAACCTTAATCATACAATTAACTTTGGTAGGCCTTGGCAAGGCAAGTCGGCATGTGAATACGGTTTTATCTCCCTTCCATATTTGGATGGGCCAGACTTAGAGAATTTTACAGATGAAGAAATTACAGTTAAATGCTATTGGCTGATACCTGTTTGCGAAAGTGAGGTTGATTATAGGAGTAAATATGGTACAGAGGCTCTGGAAGAGAAGTTTGATCAAGAATGTCTTGATTATGTGAATCCAAATAGGGATTGTATAGTTTGAGATACTCTCTAGCGCGGAAGTTACTTCCGTGATAAACGGAATATAGAAGCCTTGCAGGAATGCGAGGCTTTTTTATGAATGGATTTACGAACGCAACTGATATGATACAAAAGTACCTAATCAGTAACATCTGAAATTTTCAGAATTTAGAATCGATCTAAATAATCAAGCCACATCTTTAAGGACATTCGAAAGGGTGTCCTTTAATTTTTTCTTACCCACAAACGCATCGAGGATAGTAAAGATAGTTTGTCTTTCTTCTTCGGTTAGGTTTTCAATTAGCCTAACCTTTTCCATTAGAGTGCTATCCTGGGAATTGATATCTGCAAAATCTTCTTTAGAGGCGAACAGCTCGGAGAGTTTAACGCCCAATGCTTTGGCGATCCTTTCTAATGTACTGATAGAAGGTTCAGTTTTTCCGCTTTCAATGCGGGAATATTGGGCAGCCCCCATGTCAATAGCTGCTATCACTTCTTTTTGAGATAGATTTTTAGCTTCCCTGATGCGTTTAATGTTCTTTCCTATGTCCATAATTGTTAAGTATATCAACAAATATACTTTTTGGTGCTTTTT
>NZ_SMLW01000505.1 GCF_009711405.1 Fulvivirga kasyanovii
CAAATTGTTATCAAAGCCTCCTAATAGATGGATTGAAAACACTCCAGGGGAAAATGAGTTTCAAAAATTGTATATACATCTCTGCATTATGAAATATATGTTGAATTCTGTTCAACCTGAAAATGCATTTACAGAAGATCTGGAGTTTTTGTTAAAGAAATATCCCAACGTAGATCCAAACGCTTTAGGAATGAAAGAAAACTGGATAAACGAAGCTCTCTGGTCAAATTGAATCTTTAATATCTACTCCACCTCCAAACCCAGTCAATGCCGAAGATAAACCTAAGACTCACAAAAGAAACGAAGGACAAGGAATCAGCTTATCACTTCTGTTTAACCGTTTTCTGTTTTTATGGGCAAACTCATATGCCAACGATAGTTCATGAGCGCCTCCTGTAGTGGATTGTGAGGAGGAAACGGCAAAGTCGTAGCTGTAGCCGAATTGAAAGCCGTTGAATTTCATGCCAGCAATAAACACAAGGGCATTGCGCTGGATCATATAAACGGCATCATCACCGACGGCATCGTTTTTCCCTAAAGGAATGCCTTTATACCACAGGCCTACAGCTACCGGGTCGATATGGTACCGCAAGCCGGCATCGAGCTGTCCCGATCCTTTGCCATGGCTGCGGTAGATTACTGACGGAGTAAGGTAATGCACATTGTCTAGTTTTTTAGGACCATTATATAAAGGAACGCTAACCCCACCATGAACTGTAATTTTCATGGGTAAGCGACTTTCATTAGCTGTTAGCGAGATGTTCGGTTTAGTCATGTGATGACTTGAAACACCAAACCACCACTGTTGATTGTAAAGCACTGCCCCGGCAGAAAGATCGAAAAACGACGAGTTAGTAAGATGATCAAGCTCAGGGTCGTACGAGGTACCGTCACTATCCCATATCAGTCCGTCACGCATTTGTAGTTTGCTCTTATCCAGCCCATTAGTGCCGTAGGAGAAATTTATTCCCGGAGAAAATACCCAATTGCGATCGATCTGCGATTTAAATGAATAGGAAAATCCGGCATAGGTAGTATTCCAGCCTGCCGAACCAACCACATCACGTACAGCAAGAAAACCAAAACCACTGCGGATCCTGCTATCATAAAACTCGTAAGAGGCAGAAGAAGTGGAGAATGCTTTGGGCAGGCTCGGATACTGTATTCTGTGGTTCACCACAATGCGTTGCTGCTCTGTGCTTCCTGTAAAACCAGGATTAAGGTACAAAGGAGCAGCATAATATTGCGAAAACTGAGGATCCTGGCCTTTTACATTAGAAGCCATTGCCATCACTACTACCAGAAAAAGAATTAACCTGAAATTCATTATTTTAAATACTATCTTATCAATGTTACATCACCAACAACTCTTCTCCTTTGCCCATTGGAAAAGGTAAGTACCAACTGGTACAGGTATACCCCTGCGGGCATAAGCTTGCCATCTTTATCATATCCGTCCCAGCCCACTTCCGAATCATTACTTTCAAAAATGAGGTTGCCCCAGCGGTTATAAATGGCCATATGGAACTCAGCGACACCGCGTGTCACCGGAAGGAAGATGTCGTTGGCTACTTCACTTTTTATTCTGCCATCTCCTGATGGCCCTGTCAGGCTGGGTGTAAAGGCATTGGGCAGCCTGTAATCTCCCCCTGACTCAGCGACAACCTGATGTGTAACAGTATCACTACAGGTAATCCCCGGATATGTAGCACTGGCTATCAGTGTTACATGGTATACTCCATCTTTTTCATAATGATGCTCCGGTTCAAATTCGTTGGAAGTGCCTCCGTCACCAAAATCCCAACTGTAGCTATTTGCCGCGTCACTTAAATTCAGTGTGTTTAAGGGCTGGTCAGGAACCATGACCACATCAGGACGGGTTTCAAAAATTGCAGCGGGTGTTTCATAAACCTCAAAAGCCTTACTTTTTATTTCATCAAAGTCTCCTGTATAGATATTTACTGCGGACAGTTTTACATCATAAATACCGGCCCTTTGAGGGGTAAAAGGAAACGACGGAGAATATGTAGCATCTATTGATGTAACAGCATCAACATGTTTATAGACAAGCACGCCGTTTTCGTCGTAGATCTCCCATACAAACTCATTGGCATCACCTTTACTTTTGTTTGTAATGGTTACTTCCGAACCCAGGCACAACGATTGCTTGTCAACTTCAAAGTTCGCAGAGACTGACAGACTCTCGATGTTAATGGTCTTGGTTACAGAGGCATCACAAACCCCGGGCAACTCTTTCTTTACCACGCTCAACTGAATGGTCTTTTCTCCCGGAGTGGTGTACCTAACGGGCGATGGGTTTGGAGTGTTGTTTTGCCTGAATCCATCACCAAAATCCCAGTTAAAGCTGAACTCATCCTCATTGCCCTGCGGTGTTGAAGTGTTTTTGAAGGTAACTACGGCAGAACCATTTATGAATTCCGGAGGATCAGGTGTGAACGTGAAATCAGGTATGACGTTCTGATACACTTTCACCAATACCGTTTGAGAAGAAGAACATGTATTACCTCCCGCCTGCGTTTTGGATCCGGTATAAACCACTTCATAAAGCTGCGGGTTAGAGGAGCCGTCGTTCACTATGCGGAATGTAGCGTCCTTCGTTACCTGTACCTGCTCTTTCATTCCTGTTTCACCTTGTTTTCTGTAATACCACCGGTGTTCCGTGGCACCCTGGGAAAGGTTGGTAAACTTTATTTCTTCACCGCTACAAACCAGCGGGGTTTGGGTAGAAACATTAGCGTAAATCTCCGGATATATCGTGATTTTTTCACGGGAATAGCTGCTACAAGCCATACCTGTTGATGAAGTATCGCTGGCATAGAGAAGCACTTCGTAATGGATGGTTGTCGAAGATGAACCGTTTTTAAAGGTGTGGCTGATTACCTTTCCGGCCTCTGTAGCAGTAGCCGTGTAAGTACTATCCCCACCATCGTACCAGCGCCAGGTGTAAGTTACTCCTTTGACCTGATCATGACGGAACTGAATGGTGGAAGGGCTACAGGCAGTTGCCGGGCCAACCACTTCAAATTCAGTATCCGTGCTAACTACTTTTATGGTATGGGAAACCGGCTGAGGGTTGTTGCTCTCACATCCGTAAATATCCCTTACACGATCCAGGGTAAAGGTGGTAGTGCTTTTCACCTGATCAAAATTAACCAGGACAGGAACACCGGCATGGCCAATGACATTGGTATATGTATTTCCTTTATCGTCATGATAATCGAATACATAGTCTGCCTGCCCTCCACTAAAGTTAAAGGCGATCAGGAAAGGATCACCGGCGCAAATTTCTTCAATAGGATTGCCCTCAGTATCCTGAAAACTGAAATCACCGGAAGGTAAAGGATTGATCTTTACTTTAATGATATTTGAAGCCACATTGGAGCATGACGGAGCATCACCTGAGCTTACCACTCTTCTGAAATAATACACGCCTTCGCCACCCGCAAAATCCTCCCTGACCGGATCATATTCTGCATCCTGAGCAGTTGCTCCCCATGCATCGGCAAAAGAAACGCCATCCGTGGAAAGCTCCCATTGGTAAGTGTAATTTCCTGTTCCTCCGATGGGTTCGCTGATCTCATCAAACGTGCTGGGAAGGCTTCCAATGCATACGTTGGCTTCCCCGAAAACCGTACCGGCATTGAGGGGTAGAGGGTCTTTTACCACTATCGGGGCAGAAATGTCTGAAACGCAGCCAGTGGCATCTGTTACCGTTACCGTGTAGTCGCCGGCAGAAAGGCCTGAAAATTCACCGTCTTCCATGCCGCTGGTATTTGAAGGGTCTTCATTGAGTACAAATGCATAAGGTGCAGTACCTCCGTAAGCCTGGAATTTTACAGAGGCATCGTCCATTCCGGCGCAACTGACATCATAGCCGTTATAATCGGATGTAACACCGGATAAGGTAACAGAGATATCTGTAATAGAGAAGCTGATTTTAGCCGTGTTGCTGCAATTTCCACTCTTAACTACAGCGTATACGGTTTTCTGATCTCTTACATCAAAGTTTTCAGGAGTACTAACACCTATAGTTGTAGCGGCATCGGTGTACCATTGCACAACATTGTCTTTATCCGTTGTAATAACCTCTTCCAGTGAATTCAGGTCGACAAGAGGGGCACTCAGACAGACATCTATATTTTGATCAATCGCAACAACTTCAGGGTTAATGGGTACCATAACCTTAAAAGGTGCCCCTGGGCAACCTGACGATACCATAGTAGGCTCGACTGTATAAGTTACGATGACGGTTGTATCGGTCATATTAAACAGGGTTTCACTGATATTGCCTGTTCCTGAGTACATTCCGCCTGATATTCCGGCTTCGTATTCAGCTTTCCATGAAAAGCGGCTTTCCAAAGCATTATTTCTGTTCACAATGTCTTGCAGGGCAACTTCAAAAGATTCACCCGAACATTTGGCCAGTTCTTCGGTATCTGCGCCTACCGGCTCAGGATATACTGTAAGCGTTACATAAGAAGGTTCTCCCGTACATTCGCCGTTTACAGGTTCAATCGTATAGGTGACCTCAACAGGATGCGAGGTGTAGTTTCTGTATATTTCGTTTCGCAGAAAATCTCCTTGTACGGCCAGATAAGGAAGCTCAGTCTTTTCAACACGGTTTGCAGTGTCGGCAACCAGCGCACCTGCCTCTACTGAAAGGATGTTGTAACTACTGGCGGCAATGCTCCCGGCGGCTACTTCAAGAATAATATTTGCCTCTTCACCACTGCACCTTTCCCTGTTTAATAAAGCGCTTAATTTGGGCTCAGGGTTAACCGTGAGAACAAAAGATGATAAAGCACCTGTACAGCCTTTGCTGCTTCTGGGGCGAACAGTATATTGAACATTAAGAGGTCTTCCCGTACGATTTTCATAAAGATCATTGAAAATCGCATCGGCGGGCTGGTTTATGCCCAACGTAGCATTCGAATTACCTGCCGCTAATCCCGGCTCGGGCGAGATGTCAACTATGTCATAACCTGCGGCCGGTGCCCCGGACGACAGGTACGATAAAATGATACCTGATGTCTCACCACTACAAACTTCCGTAGCCGGCACGGGGTCTAGTTGCGGACGGGGATTTACAGTTACAGAGGTTTGGGCGGCACTTCCCGCACAGTTGCCCGAATTGCTGGTAGGCGTTACGGCAACATTGCCCCCGAAAAGACCGAAATTAACCATGATCTCGTGGGTTCCCTGTCCTTTGATGATTTGTGCCCCGGAAGGTACAGTCCAGGCATAGCTGGTATTAGGCAGGTTTTCAACATAAAATACCACACCGCTTTCATTCTCGCATACTGCCAGAGCTTCAGGATATATTTTCAGAGGCGACGGAGAGCCTGTTACCGTGATAGTCAGCGCTTGCGTTTCTCCGGTACAGCCGTTTGAAAAAACTTCTGTAACCTTGAGGTCGGCTGTCGTCTGCTCGGGGAAATTCAGGAGTACAAAGAAATCATTTTTGCCCCCGCCTCCGAATTGCACAAACCCCTCAGGAACCTCCCATACATAAGTAGAGCCCTGGTTCAGTACCGGATTGATCTGGTACAACTGCACTTCTGATCCTGCGCACTGCGTAGTTGGCCCTGATATAGGGTTGTTTTCAGGAAGCGGGTTGATGGTGAATTCAAGGCTGCCGGTATTGCTGCATGTCAAAGGATTGCTTTTATCCGTAACCCTGGCAAAGAATACAGCACCATTTTTTACAATCACATCACTTGGATCAGGTACGGCTACAATGAACTTATCATCAGTAAACCACTCTACCAGACGATCATCCGAAGAGGCTGACCCTATTATTCTGTTATTATAGGCATTGAGGTCTATGCTCGATGCCTGATTGCTGTTAAGCTGATCCTCACATAGAAAATCATTGAGATCCAAAGCCGCAGGAAGTGCATTTATGGTAAAAGATACCGTGCCTTCACTGAAGCAGGAAGTTATCTCATCTGTTACCCGTGTATAGATGATGTCTGCCTGTGTTGCAGTATAGTTTGAAGGGTCTGAAACCGGTATCGTTCTGCCGGCGTCGGTAAACCATTCCACATGAAGACCCTTTGACCCCTCAATGCCTGTAATTTGATCCTGATATTCTGTTGCCAGATCAATTCCGGAAACTTGCTGTTGATCGCCCTCAGCACACAAAGCAGGGGCAGGATCAATAGCCTGAGGTAGTTTGAACCTTTCGATGGTCAGCTCGTCTGAGGCATCGCTGCATCCACCCAAAGCACTTTTTACTGTCCATGAAAGGTTTATTTTGCCTATTGGCAGATTGCTAACGATAGTTTCAGGATTATGAATATCCTGAAACTGTATTCCGGCAGGGCCAGACCATGTACCTGTTTCACCTGTTGATGGCAGGTTGGCGTGCAAGGCAAATACTGATGTGCAGGTAACATTATTTAGTGGCTCCGCATCCAAATCTGCAACTGCCACCGGCGCCTGATCCTGAACCTGTTCTACAGCTACTGCCGTAGTGCTCAGGCATCCGGTAATCAAATTTCTTACAGCCGCATAATAGATATTGGAATCAGAAGAATTTGGCATAAAATTATTGTTTCCGGTGCCGCTAATAGTACCATCGGCAGCAGACAATGGGGTATTGAATTCAGGGCTTTCATAAGATGAAAACCACTCTATTGAATAACCTGCCCCCGGATCATCTACAACTAATGTTCCTCCCGTACCTGAATCTGAGCACACTACTACATCCTGAGGATTTGCAGGAGGTACAGGAGCCGCATTTACGACTAAATCTACTGTTTGGTCAATCGCTGTCTGGCAACCTGTAGAGAGGTTAGAGATAGAGATCAGGTTATAGCTGTAGATACCAGGATTGCTGTTAAAAGGAGCAGCATTGTAATCTGGTTGCATTACAAAAACACCAGCGGCATCCGTATTGAAGGTGAGTGCTGACGTGGAGCCTTCGTTGATGTTAAACATAAGCCTGTATTCTCCTTCAAGGTCCATATCAAAGGTGATGGACGGCATGTGAGTAGCGGCTCCCAGGCTGCACACGGCTGGCCCGGCCAAAGGAGTTGAGTTTTCAAAAGCAGGAGGTGTACCACCAATAGTCACAGTGGCTGCTCCTCCCAGAGAACCTGTTCCACAGTTGTTGGTGTCCGTCAGGGATACCATTTCGTAGGTGGTAGTGATTTCAGGTGCCGGCGCTTCAATAACATAGCTGCTTGAAGAATAATCGGTTTCAACGATATCCGGCTGTCCTGTAACCTGAATCCTGAAGTTGAAAGGGGGCGTGCCGTTCAATAGCCACGTGATATCCGGAGCCGGATTACCTGCGCATACAGACCCACCACCGGAAAGGCTGGCAGAGGGCAAAGTATTAATATTTACTTTTACAGGATCAGAGAGTGTGCTCTCGCATGTTGTAGGCAGTATACCAACCACTTTTACAACATACTCACCAGATTCAGATGCTTTGGTAAGTACAAGCTGAGCGCTTTCGCCTGACTGCACGGGTGTGGTAAGGTCATCCGCTTTGTACCATACAAATGTATTTGCGGCACCATCGGTATTGGAAGATTGAAGCGTAACAGAACCGGCATTCTCACAAATGGTCAATGGGTTTCCTGATGCCTCGGAGATTACAGGTTTTTTCGGTACCGGATTTACTGTCACAGTTACCGGGGTGCTAAAAGCAGCATTACATTCACCGTTGGCTACCACTGCGCGATAGTTGTAGTTGCCGGCATCAGGTAATACTTCATTGAATTTTACAAGGTTAGCTGTGCCAGGGATATCCGCATAGCCGCCTCCGTCTTTCTGACGTTGCCATGTGATAACTTTGCCGCGGTAGGCCGAAAGGGTAAGGTCTCCTGTAGAGCCAGTCTCACAAATAGTCTTTGCAGAGGAAATTTTACCTCCAAGGGAGGGCTTGTATAAGGTCACTTTATAAGTTGTGCGTTCTCCGGTGCAGGCTTCAACACTGTTTTTATACCTTTTCATTACCTCAATAGTGCGTGTAGCTGAGTTTCCGCTAAACGCACCAAGATTAAAATCAACTGATACACTTTGGCCTGTATTATTGTCGAAAGCAACTCCTGTACCTCCCGAATGTGTCCAGTAGTACTCCCAGTCACCACCATAAACGGTGCTTCCCTCGATATCGGGAACCGTGAAATTAACATTGCTTGCCCCATTACAAAGTGCTGCCGGGCCAGAGATATCGCCGGGTCGGGTCAGTGGGTCTTTGACGGTAAGCGTAGTTTCTACAGCATTGCTCTCACAACTGCTGGCATCAGAAATCTGTGTAACCCAGACTGAATAAATGCCTGGAGTGGTGTTGTCAATAAGTCCCGATGCCGGTAATTTGGCCGAGTTTACCCCCAATGGGTTGGTAATTTTCTTGCCTCCGCCAGCCGGATCGGCATCATACCAGTTGATGTTGAGGCTGTTTGCCGGGTTTTCTATCGAAAAAGAGCCTTGTTCAGAGTTAAGGCAGATGTCATTGGGCTGAGCTACAGGGGTGGGGGGAATATCCGTAATCACAATATCCTGACCTGATGACCTTTCATTTTTGGTTATGTTGCCAATGCCATCGTAAGGATTGCAGACATTCCAATACTGCATGCGTACAGCAAACCTGTCTCCGGGCTGCCTGTTGGCGAGGCCCTGCGGAGTTGACACTGTGGTAATGGGGAAGAAACTGGCTACTGCTTCCGTAACCGGGGCAGGATGATAACGCACCCCAAAAATATCAGCGGTACTGCCCGTGTAAACAATACCCGCGTTAGTAAGGCGCAGGTTTCCGGCACCTTTGGGGTCAAGCAGTTCACCCTGGTCATCAGTAACCTGTATGCCATTAATATAAACATCCGGTATCCTGTCTTTTGCGGCTTTTGAAGGATCACCATATATTACCCTTACCCACCGTCCCTCATTGTTGGGTGTTTCCGTTCCGGTAATACAGTTAAGGGTTGATTCATCATTAAACCGGACATGGGCTTCTTCGTTGAGGCATACCTTATGAGCATTAGGCACATCAGGGCTAAGCGTCAGTTTACCATTGCCTTTGTCGTCAACATTATGAGAAGTATAAGAGACAAACTGGTTGAGGTTGCCAGGAGTACAACTGCCTTCACCATCAATGAAAATCCTCCATTCAGAAGTATAAGAGCAGCCATTATCTTCTTCCGGATACTTGAAATTATCCTGATAAGCGTCAAATGAAATAAAAGTTGTTCCTGTAGCGCTGGTTCCGGATTCATCCGATTCATAACCAGACATTCTGGATATTGTATTTGCAGGGTCATTCCATGTCACATGAGACTCAATTTTGTCAAAACTAAATTGAGAGGAATTTCTTGCACCTCGCTTTATGCTGAATACCATTTTGTTGATCGGATCAACGGGAGCACAGGAGGGGGTGGGGCGTGTGTTGGTTTCCCACTCAAAATCAGAACATACCAACGGGCGGTTGTTTTGAGAAATTACCGTAGAACCGGTTGTTAAGTAAGTGACGATTACCTGTCCCGGATCTATAGGCAGAGGCGAAGAAAGGGTGATTCTATATGCTGGGGCTGGCATTGGTGTCACTGCCACTATTCCTGTCGGCACCCCGCCGGCCGTTACGCTGAAAGAAGATACCTGAGGGTCGGCAGAAGGTATAGCGCTAAACTCAACATCAATTGAAGTTTGCGCATCACTTTCATGCCTTGCCTTGATAAGGTTCTGCCCTGCTAAGTTTAGCGAGAGTATGGAAAAAAATAAAAGTGAAAAAGAGAATACTGCGGTCTTCATTCTGTGCCTCATACTTTATGGATTCTGACTATTAATACCATAAATCGTGTATAAGTTTCACCCTTACCAACCGTTGCAAGGCAGGAGGAACTTAAGGTATTATGGATCCGTACAAGGTTCTCTTACAGGCCTGATTTCAAGTGCTTAAATACCCCGGTTTTAAAGGCATTTTGGGAGAGCATTTTTAAACTATAGGCTGGCCTAAGGGTATTCCTGATTTTTGAAATTCGGGGTTTTTCCTGAGAAGAAATGTGGGGTTTGAATGACTTTTTCTATTACTCAATACTATAAAACTTCACAGGTAACCACAATATCACTTCCCAAATAATGGTCATCAGCATCAAACCAATGCTTTACACGCGGTAATTTCAGGCCGCCTGTTTCGATCAGTATTTTGTCAAACTTCAAATATTCTGCAGGCTCTCCCGTTTCATCGTTCAATAGGGAGCATCCCAATAACTGATAGGTATTTGTGTCGAAATAGAAGACCCATGAGGAGGAAATCAAAGGCTTTTCAAGTTGATAGGTGACGGCGTAGACTGTTTGGCCATGAAAACCGACCTGCTCCACTTCATGTTTAATTTGTCCGCCGGCTGTTTTGAGGCTCATGGGTAGCCCTAAAGTGAAGCTGTAGAATTGTTTGTAGCCTTCCGTTCGGGTTGGCTGCAGCCTGTATTTGCTAACACTATCAGCAGGCAGAGTTTCGGAGCTGGCCTGATCCATGAAAGTTGAGCTTTTGCCATCCTCGTAAAGCCATTTCAAATTATGACCTTCTGGGTTTCTCTTCAAACTAAAATTGCCGTTTTGATTATTAAGTAGCAATTCACTGTGTCTTTCAGGCCATGACGTTCTGGGCTCGTCGATTATCATCTTTAATGCTACCTTTTGCCATTGCCCCTCCGGATCATGAAATTGAATGGATTTGTTGATGATCTGGTTAACATCAGCCTGGCCAAAAACACTTGCCGGAATAATGATAAGGAGTGCGAGTTGAATAATTTTCATAAATGATAATTTCTGAGGCTTAAAAACTATTTATACGAAGGGAATAAAATGAAGTAGCCCTAAAAGTCAATTTTATTAAGTCAAACTGGCTTTTAGGGCAGGATTGGTAACGGGGCAATTTATACCAAACTCGCAGACAAAGTGATCTTCGTATTCAGTAATTTGCTAATCGGGCAGTTTTCTTTGGCGTTCTGAGCGACTTTCTGAAATTCGTCATCCGAAATTCCAGGTACATCACCTTTTACAATCAGATCGATCTGAGCAACTGCACCATCTTCGAAAGTGAGTTTGGCCTCGGTGTCCAGGTTGTTGGGCTTATAGTCAGATTCGCCCAAAACAAAGCTCAGTTTCATGGTGAAGCAACCTGCATGTGCCGCTGCTACCAGCTCTTCAGGGTTAGTGCCCACACCTTCTTCAAACCTTGATGAGAAAGAGTATTGGGTTTTGTCCAGTACGGTGCTTTGTGTGCTTACGGTTCCTTTTCCTTCCTTACCGGAACCTTTCCAGTTGGCGCTGGCCTTTCTTGTAAATTTCATTGTTTGTTGGTTTTGTTATATGTTAATTTTAATGTGGGGCCTTAATCTTCTTTTCATTAAAGTTAATCAGTAACGATGACTTTTCATCACCTACATGCGGATGTCTTTTGTGTTTGTAGGCAGGTTTATAGCACTTGTGAGATCAGGGGCAAAACTGAAATGACCAGAAGAGTCAAAGCCATATACAATCATTCTTAATTGATGTGATATCAAGTTTAATGGTTGAGTTCGCTTGTGGTGATTCTTTAAAGCTACTGATCTCATGGTTACTAAGGATGAAAAATTTGATCTGAAAGAAGCAATAAGTCAAACAGGTCACTTATAAATAATTTACTGGGTAGTCTGTAAATTAATTGCTCACCCGTAGGCTATTGATTAATATTACCTCAAATGTTAAGGTCATATGTTAGTAAAACCCATTCAGGAAGAGCGCATTCAAAAAGTCCGGCAGCTTATAAGCAAATATTATGGCATTTCCGGGGAGCTAAAAGCACTGCAAGGTG
Source organism: Fulvivirga kasyanovii (assembly GCF_009711405.1). GTDB lineage: Bacteria > Bacteroidota > Bacteroidia > Cytophagales > Cyclobacteriaceae > Fulvivirga > Fulvivirga kasyanovii. Next base: position 11,825 of record NZ_SMLW01000505.1, read on the forward strand.
AAGTGGATGAAAACTATTTGCTACAAACCGGTGCGGGAGAGCAATACAGTTTTAAAATATCTTCAACCCATATTTCCGAAAAGGAAGTGGAGTTCCAAAATGCTTTGCTCAATCACCTGGAGGATAAGACTGATCTCATTTTGCCCAAAGTGGTTAAAAGCCTGAAAGGTAACTACTATGAAAAAATTGATCTTGATGGAGAAACAAAGATCCTGCGATTACTGACCTGGGTGCCGGGCAGGTTGTATGCTGATGTAAATCCAAAGAGCAGCGAATTGCTCATAAGCCTGGGCAAAGCTTGCGGCAAGTTAAGCACGGCCCTCAGTGGTTTTGAGCATCCTGAAGCCAACCGCAAGCACCGATGGGATCCTGCCCAGGCCGACTGGGTAAAAGATCACTTCGACAAGTTTTCCGAACAGGAGCAAGCTGATACGGCCAGACATTTCTATGCGTTATATGAGTCCGTTCAGCCTTTAGTGAAAAACCTGCGAAAAGGAGTAAACTACAATGATGCCAACGACTATAATATCATTGTTAATAATGACCATTTAAACCCGCGGGTCAACGGTTTTATCGATTTCGGTGATGCCATATACACTTTCAGGGTTAATGAGCTGGCCATAGCCCTGGCCTATGCTATGATGGGTAAGCATAACCCACTCGAAGCAGCCTGTCACGTCATCGCAGGCTACCATGAGGCATTTCCCCTGGAGGAAAACGAAGTAGAAGCCTTATTTGCGCTGACCTGTATCCGGTTGGTTATCAGCGTAACCAGCTCCGCCATTAACAAAAAGCAGCATCCGGACAATGAATATCTACTGATCAGTGAAAAGCCTGCCTGGGACCTATTGCAAAAGCTGGTGAAAGTAGCGCCTGCATTTGCCCATTACAGGTTCAGGGCTGCATGTGGATGGATTGCATGCCCCAATGCAGAAAAAATAACCCAGGCAGCAAAAAAGCATAATCTGAGTTTTGCCGGTGTTGTAGACGGGATGGAAGATCAAAAGCTACACTGGATGGACATAAGTGTGGGTTCTGTTGAGTTGGGCAATGCTACGAATTATCAGACTACCAAAGCTTTTTGCCGACAGGTTGACCGGTTGATGGAAGACCGTGATGTGGCGATAGGCATAGGCCGGTATAATGAGGTAAGGCCGATTTATACAACGGATGCCTATTTGCAACAGGGCAATGACGGCCCACGTTGGCGCACAGTTCATCTGGGTGTGGACCTTTTTGCTCCGGCAGGCACTGCGGTTTACGCTGCATACGAGGGCATAGTCCATAGCTTTGCTAACAACAGTAGCGCCCGGGACTATGGACCGACGATCATATTGGAACATGAGCTTGATGGAGTTAAATTTTTCACACTGTACGGGCATTTATCCATAAAGTCTCTGGAGGGATTAACTGTAGGGAAGATTTTCAAAAAGGGTGAACTCCTGGCCTGGTTTGGTGATGAAAGCGAAAATGGCGAGTGGCCGCCCCACCTGCATTTTCAGATGATGAGCGACATGCTAAATTATGAAGGGGACTACCCCGGAGTGGCATACCACGATGAACTTGACGTGTGGACGCAGCTTATTCTGGATCCGATGCCGTACATGGGCCTGACCCCGCCGGATGATGAGAAGAGCAAGGCAGAGGATATTCTGGCGCAGAGAAAGAAAAAGCTGGGCAGAAGCCTGAGTATTTCATATCACAAACCTTTACACATCGTAAGGGGCTTTAGGCAGTACCTCTATGATGCCACGGCAAGGCGTTATCTCGATATGGTCAATAATGTGGCGCATGTAGGGCATGAACATCCGGCGGTAGTGCGGGCAGGGCAGGAGCAAATGGCCGTACTAAATACCAATACCCGGTACCTGCACGAGCAATTGGTTTATTTTGCTGAAGAGCTTACGGCCACGTTGCCTAAAGGGCTATCCGTCTGCCATTTTGTAAATTCAGGTAGTGAGGCCAATGAACTGGCACTGCGTATGGTACGCGCCAATACCCATCAAAAGGACATGATAGTACTCGAAACCGGTTATCATGGCAATACCAATGGCTGCATTGATATCAGCTCCTATAAGTTTGATGGCAAGGGAGGACAAGGTGCGCCCGAACATACCCATGTAGTGCCTGCGCCAGACCTTTTCCGCGGGCTATACCGGGCGGATGATCCGGAAGCCGTAAAAAAATACATCAGGCATGTGGAGCAGGCCCTGCTATCCATTACCGAAAGTGGCAGAAGCCTTGGAGGGTTTATAGCCGAGAGCATTATGAGTTGCGCAGGGCAGATACCTTTACCACAAAACTACCTGCAAGAGGTTTATCATATGGTCAGGTCAGCAGGAGGGCTCTGTATTGCTGATGAAGTTCAGGTAGGCATGGGCAGGGTTGGAGAGAGCTTTTGGGGTTTTGAGCTTCATGAGGTTGTACCTGATATTGTTACTATCGGGAAGCCACTGGGCAATGGTCACCCTCTCGCCGCAGTAGTCACTACCGTAGAGGTAGCCGAAAAATTTGCCAATGGTATGGAGTACTTCAATACGTTTGGTGGGAATCCAGTATCATGTGCGATAGGACGCGCAGTATTGTCTGTCATTAAAGAAGAAAACCTGCAGCAAAATTCCCTGCAAACCGGAGAGGCCTTAATCCGCGAACTCAGAAATTTACAAAGCCAGTATCCTGTCATAGGAGATGTACGGGGCAATGGTCTTTTCTCAGGTTTTGAACTGGTAAAGCCTGGACTGATCCCTGCAACGGAAGAAGCTGCCTACCTGTCCAACCGTATGCGTGACAAAGGAGTGCTGATGAGCGTTGATGGCCCCGACAACA
>NZ_SMLW01000431.1 GCF_009711405.1 Fulvivirga kasyanovii
GCATCTTTTGGACAAACGAAAGATGAAGTAGTGATTTTGAGTCGAATTGGAGAATTTTCTAAAGAACAACTAAATAATTCAGGACCTTCAAAATTAACCTTCGTAACGGATATAAATAAAGCCGCTGAATTAGCGAAATTAGATATACAGAATGGAATTCCATTTTTACTTTTAAAGGGCGGAATTGCACCTACCGTAATTGGAACTGATCCTGAATTTGAGAAAAAATATGAAATTTACTTTTACGAGTACGGTTGCACTGGGCCCGAGCATGAAATAATTATAGCGTACAACGAGATGATTTTCGATTTTTTAACCATGAAGTACGGAAAAGAATGGCTAAAAGAAGTCAGAAAAGATGTCATTGGACTGAAAAACTGGAAGAAAAAATAAAAATACTGCCTTGATTCTGTATGGTAGGTAATATGCGCTTTTTGGCGCATTCGATTTAGCTTTTTAGCCCTATGAATCTCCAAAAGCTAAACTTTGGTTTTTTATTTTGCTTATTTCTTAATTCCTGTGGTTCGTTTACATCTTTTGACGATTTGATTTCTGCCTTTCCCCTGTCGACAACAACTATTCCGTAATGATCGCCCACATTTGATTTTATCCTTTCAAATTTTCCAAGCTTAAGCATTTTCTCGTTTATCCTGACTCCATCAGCATAGTCTTCATAAATTTCGACGGGTAGTGGATTATATTTCGGTGTTGATTTGATGTATCTAGTGAAAAAATACGGATCCAATTCGCCAAACTCAGGCCCAAAAACAAGAGGAACTTCTATTTCTTGATTTGTTTTAATATTCTTGAATCCGCAATGAAAGCCATGAACAAAGTATCTCCAATTCCCGACTTTTCCACTTTGCCTATGGTCTTGTTTAAGCTCGTTAAAAGTTTCTATAGGGAAGCTCTTATTCAGGTTTATGCCCAGTTTATGAACTAACATAAATACAAGTTCTTCTCCTAACAGTCTGTAATCCTTAGCACATTCTATAAAGAAGGATTGATTATCTTCAATTTCTTTGTCTGTTATAAGCTTGGCAATATTTATTTCGGGCTTAATTGTATGTACCCCAACTTGAAATCCCGTTAATCTCATTTTTAGGTTTTTTCCAATTTCTTCTCGTTGATCATCTAGTCCACTCATAAAAACTAGCTTCAACGTACTTTCTCTTGGAATTGCACTGATTGATTCAAGGCTTGGGACCTGTTCAAGAGTTCTAATGGGTATTATGTCAGTTTTTCTATCCAATTGCGTCGATTTTCTCTAGTGATGGACAATGGCTTAATATATGGAGTATGAGACTATTAGAAATGTCTAAAGCTAGCAAATCAAATAGATTTTTAATAGCCTTGAATAGCAATCGTAATTTCCACCATGCACTCTCCCCAAAAACTAATTTTCTTAATTTCGCAGGATGACTTCAAGCACACATCCGGAAATAGTTATACAAGGAGCAAGGACCATTAACCTGAAGAATATTTCATTGCGATGCCGCATAATCGATTTAAGTGTCTTAGTAATTTTTTTGTGTTCGTTTCGACCAATATGTCAGAGGCTTTAGCCTAAAATGTATTTTTGGAGAAATCCTCGACCACTTCCATATCTTTAATGTAAAAAATCCCAACTTTGTCTATTTACTAATACAGAAAATAACAATTACAATATAACTACTGTGAATACAAGAAAACTTTCAACTTTAGTATGCTTATTCTTGGCAGGAACTCTAATTTTTTCATGCTCAGAAGATGATGGCATAAAGGATAGTATACCTGAAATAACCAATTCTTTTCTCTATGACGGTCAGGAATATCCAATAGCAGACGGCTTGATAGAAGATGCAGGACCTTCTTCTCCAGCATTTGGGGAGTCCAATCCTTCCGACACCCATAATTTATACATTTTCAATTTTACAGATGGTGCATATCGATTAGAGGAGTATGAATGGGGTGATATATATAGAAATGAAAATGCCACGTATAAACTTTATGTAGGTTTATTTTATCCGGATACTACAACGTTTAGAGAAGGAGAGTATTCCTATGTTCATATAACAGAAGTTACAAGTGATCAGGTTATTAATAAAAAGGTATTTGGGCAGTTTGCCTTTTGGCTTGACTTAAATGGCAATGGAGTTTATGATGCTGAAGATCAAGAAACTTATACGCATTCGGCAGGAGGAACCGTCAATGTCCGTGGGTCTGATAATAACTACATTATTTGGTTCGATATTGTCATGGGAAATGGTAAAACATTAACTGGCAGTGTTCAAAAATCTTTTAAATACTCTAAATATTAAATAGGTTATCAAACTGGCATTAAACTTTTTCAGTAACAACGATTTTACTTTACGATGTACATTGGCGGAATGCATGTCGCTCTACGGTGGACACACTGTCTGGTATTTATAATTTGTTACGCTTGTTGTTTGCGCGAATCGAGACGTACGTTTAGTAAGAGCGTTGCATGTCATTCGTAACGCAATCTTTATCACAAATTCACGTTCCTGATAAAACTCGAGAACCTTGAAGATTCATCACCTAATTTTCCTAACTGCTTTACTTGCATGCGAAGAAACAACCAAGCCTTTATTTCCAGCGAAGGAACATGGGCGTGTTGGGTTTATCAATATAGATGGAGAATTCGAAATACAACCGACATATGATGAAGCTAAGCGATTTTCAGAAGGGTTAGCTGCTGTTAGAATTGACTCCCTTTGGGGCTATATTGACTCAACCGGAACAATGATAATTGAACCTAAATTTTATGAGGCTGGAAATTTCTCAAGTGGTAGAGCGCTTGTTGATTTGAAATACATTGGCCATGCTCAAGCGTTCATTAATCAATTAGGTTCAATCGTGTTTAAACCAACTGAATACACTTCGAGCTTCCATGAAGGGTTTGCCAAGACCGAAGTGAACAACAGAGTTGGCTATTACAACTTGAACGGTGAGTTAGAAATTTTGACAGATTACCCATATGGTGATTCATTTAGTGAAGGAATTGCAAAAATCTGGACAGGTGATAGCAGCAGATATATTAACAAAAAGGGTGAGACCATAATAAAACTGTCAGGAATGGGGCATGGACAGTTTTCAGAAGGATTGGCAGGAGTCAGAATCAATGGCCAGAACGTTTATATCAACAAGACTGGCGAGGTGGTTATTGATAACTTGAACATGGTTGGAGTGCTTTTTGACTTCTCTGATGGAATGGCTAAGGTAACAATTCCTGGAGTGAACCATAAATCGGGGTTTATAAATCGACAAGGTGAAATAATAATCCCGGTTGAACATCACATGATAAATGATTTCCACAATGGATTGGCAGCGTTCCTCGAAGATGGTAAATGGGGATTTTTCAACAAAAAAGGAGAAGTAGCAATTTCTCCGACATTTGATTATGTGGAATGGGAGTTTGGCTTTGAAGGAGGATTGTGCTGGGTAAGAAAGGATGGGCTAAGAGGATACATCAATAAATCAGGTCAATTTGTTTGGACTCAAGATGACTCCTACATGTACGGAAACATCGATACTTCAGCATGGAAACTTGACACACTTGAAACGCATTCATATCTCTTTGCTGATAGAAGTGTTTTTAATAATGATCCACATACATTGACGGCTGACACATTAAACTCAATCAAACTTTTTGTTAACCCCAAAGAGATAACCCCATTTGCTGATAAGTATTTTGGAAATAAAATCTATTTAATTAACGGAACAACAGACACGCTTCAAATTGATGCGCAAGATGGACAGATTGAACTTTTACAACAAGCTCTAAATGAAGATGGAACTTGGCTATATTTAGAAAATTTCATAGATAGCAGGTGCGGTAACAGTTATCATGATGTTCAACTTCCACCGAATAAGTATTTTGTTTTTTCATCTCCAGTTTTTAGAGGTGATTTTACAACAACACTCAGGTACGAACTATCAATTAATCGTGACTCAAAAATTTATTCCAACGAGTACCAGGGAACAATTTCTAAAACTCAATTTCTATCTGGAGAGCTAGGGGACTTTTAATAACGGCATACAACAGACACTATCATCTATAAGCTTACAGAGCTATTTGCAAAGGAACGTGCGCTCAGATACTTTTATAGATGTTTGAAAAGCCCAGCTTACGAATGATAAGTTGACCATTAACGATGAAGACATTACATTTTACTATCACAATACTATTATTGTTTAATTCGGGTTTAGTTTGGGGACAAAGCTCCTTGGATGAAATTCGTGAATATTATTATAAGTATAAGGCCAACGAAAAAACATATGAGATAGCTACATTAAACAGAGAATTTGATGATGTACATCAGGCCTTCACTTTTTATCATAATGCGGATAAACTGTACTATGTCATATTTGAACATAGCTCCGAATTTCAAGGATTCAGCAAGGAGTACTTTTTTAAAGATGATGAGTTGTTTTTTATCTACACTGCTGAATCTGGTGAAAATTATTTTGAAGAGCCTGTTAGAAAATGCTGGCAAACAGATTATCGTTATTACTTAATCGATGAAAAACCGATTCAAATATTATTCAAAGAAGGTCAACTGGAAGGATCATTTAATTTGGACAGTCTAATGGCCACTATTCCCAACAAGAATATTTACCCTCAGGACAGGGCTAACCTAGGACTCGAACTTGAGAATGGTAGAGCTCTTTTCGAGATATTTAGGGGACTTAGTGAATATCGCTAACATTGACTGGCAGCACATATGCTTAATTGTTTTACAGGTTTTAACTGAAAAATGCCCCATTAATTCTGCGTTGTAGTTCTTGACTGAAAACAGTATGAAACTATTTTTTGGACCCCTCTAAATCTAATTTCCTTAATTTCACGCGATGACTTCAAGCACACATCCTGAAATAGTTATACGAGGAGCAAGAACCAACAACCTGAAGAATATTTCATTGCGTATACCCCATAATCAATTGATCGTGGTGACGGGAATATCGGGTTCGGGAAAGTCGAGTCTTGCGTTTGATATCATTGCTAAAGAAGGGCAGCGGCGCTATTTTGAAACATTGCCTTCATTTGCCCGGCAATTTATGGGCAAATTGAACCGGCCCGATGTCGATGAAATGGAGGGGCTTTCTCCGGTGATTGCCATTGGGCAACGCACTACCGGAATGCATGCCCGATCTACGGTGGGTACCCTGTCTGATATTTATGATTGGTTGCGCCTGCTGTTTGCACGAACGGGAACTACCCCTAATAACATAGCGCTTTCTCGTGCGCTTTTTTCATTTAACTCGGCGGTGGGGAAGTGTAGGCGCTGCAATGGCATTGGCAAAGAGGAGGAAATCGACCTTCACCGGCTTATCGCTTTTCCTGAAAGATCCATTAGAGAAGGAGCCTTAGCGCCCACGTTGCCCAACGGGTATATCATGTACTCGCAGGTGACGATTGATGTGCTCAACCAGGTTTGTGAAGCTGAAGGGTTTAATGTGGATATCCCATGGAATGAGCTCACTGACCAGCAGCAAGCCGTTGTTTTGTACGGTAGCGAGAAAATAAAAGTACCTTTTGGGAAGCATAGCCTGGAGTCGCGCTTGAAGTGGACCGGCATAAAGGCCAAACCGCGTGAAGAAGGCTATTATAAAGGCATGATCCCGATCATGTCGGATATTTTGAGAAGGGACCGGAATGCCAATATTCTCAAGTACGTACATGCCGTAACTTGTCCCGATTGCCATGGTACGCGCTTAAATAGCGATGCCCTAAGCGTCACGGTGCATGGCAAATCCATTGCGGAGGTAACACGCTTTGAACTGAGCGAATTAAACGCCTGGATCCAGGCGAACACTTGGGATGCAGTTGCCCGGGAAATTGTGACTAAAATAGAAGCACAAGTGGATTTGTTGGCAGATTTAGGATTAGGTCATCTTACCTTAGACCGTTCCGCAGCGTCGCTTCGTGCCAGTGAGATCCAGCGTATACGGGTGGCTAACCAGCTATCTGTCCCCTTAAGTGACGTGCTCTACGTGTTTGATGAACCCTCCATTGGGCTGCACCGGCAAGAGAACGAGCGATTGATTCATCATTTTAAAGCACTGGTCAATAAAGGAAATACCGTGATCGTGGTAGAGCACGATCTGGATACCATTACCAGTGCCGATCATATTATTGAAATAGGTCCAAAAGCAGGTGTTTATGGAGGAGAGGTAGTTTTTAACGGAGCATTCTCTGAGTTTATCCAAAAGGATGAATTAAGGGAGATTAGCCCAACGTTTCGAGCCATTAAAAGTCCGCCCGAAATTGTTAAATCATCCTCCAAAAAAGAACGTGGAGCAATTCATTTGATGGGATGCCACGAAAGGAATTTAAAAAATATTGATGTCTCGTTTCAGTTAGGCAAGCTCAACGTGATTAGTGGTCCGTCAGGAGCGGGGAAGTCGAGCCTGGTAAAAGGTGCCTTGCTTCAGGCAGTGCAGCAGCATTTGGGCATGGAAGTAGACAGGCCTGCGAAGCTCAGCGGTCATGAAAATATAGACGCGATCAATAAACTGATTTTTATTGATCATTCCCCCATAGGAAAAACACCCCGCAGCAATCCGGCCACTTATTTGGGCTTGTCTGATCATATTCGTGATCTATTTGCTATGTTGCCTGAGTCAAAAGCGCAGGGTTTTACCAAGTCGCGATTTTCATTTAACAACAAAGGCGGCCGATGCGAAACGTGCCAGGGTGCAGGGAAAACGCAAATAGGTATGCACTTTTTAGGCAACGTAGATTTGGTGTGCGAGACCTGCAACGGCGACCGGTTCAATGCAGAAACCCTGGCGATCCAATACAAGGGTTTGTCCATTGCTGATTGTTACAAATTGTCCGTTAACGAGGCCATTTCCTTTTTTGAAGACCAGAAAAAAGTGTTGGCAGGACTACAGCTATTACAGGAAGTAGGGCTGGGGTATTTAACCCTTGGGCAATCTTCCACCACACTTTCGGGAGGAGAAGCGCAGCGTATTAAAATTGCCAATCAACTTCAGAAAAAAGATACCGGAGACACCCTGTACGTGATCATCGAGCCCAGCATCGGGTTGCACCATGATGATATCAATTCGTTGCTGCAATTGTTCGATCGCATTAAAAAGAAAGGCAATACCATAGTTTGCATTGAACAGAATGAAGCCATTATTGAATATGGTGACTGGCATATTGAACTTGGCCCTGAAAGCGGTGCCGCGGGAGGTATTATTGTCTACCAGGGGAAGCCGGAGCGAACGCCTGAACCTGTCCATATTCCACCTGAAAAAGCCACTCCTAAGAGTAATGTTTCCCATGAAATTGTATTGAATGGTGTAACTACCCATGGGTTGAAAAATATTGATGTGCGTATTCCCAAAAATCAATTGACCGTAGTTACCGGTGTTTCTGGGAGTGGAAAATCATCACTGGTATATGATACATTGTTTGCCGAATCCAATGCGCGTTTTACAGAATCGCTATCTACCTACCACCGAAGCTTTCTTCAACAAAATAGTGAAGCTGAAATTGTTTCATTTTCGGGCTTAGGGCCGGCCATTGGCATCAACAGAAAAGGCGGTGCGCCATCCAAACGATCTACTGTGGGCACCTTGTCAGGAGTTTATGATGCCTTCCGGTTGTTGTATTCGAGGATAGCCCAACACGAAGGAGAAAACTACACCGCCCAACACTTTTCCTTTAACCATCATTTGGGTGCCTGCCCGCACTGTGATGGACTGGGGGTGAAATTAACCTGCGATCCCAATGAGGTCATTGTTGCTCCTCATCAATCCATTTGGGAGGGGGCAGTTTCTACCAATAAGGCCATGGCTTACTATGCCGATGTGCATGGCCAGTTTATGGCTACGCTGAAGGAGGTGGCAAAACAAAAGCATTGGAATATCGACCGCCCGTGGCAGGAGTTGGAGGATGAGGTCAAAGAAGTCATCCTTTACGGAACAGGCGATAAAATTTGGGAAGTAACCTGGGAGTTTACCACCAAATCACGAACCGGTACGCAGGCATTAACCGCCAAATGGCGCGGGTTCTGTAATTATATCGATGAGGAATATCAACGGAAGCTTCACAACAAAAGCATTCAGCACATAGAAGATTTATTGCACGATGTGGAATGTCCGGTGTGTCATGGTACCCGATTAAAACCTGAGTTATTGAATACAAAGTTTCTGGGAAAAGATATTCATGCCCTTTCCAGTACGGATATTGATACCTGCCTTCGTTTGATGGAGCAATTGGATACTCAGGTAGACCCAGTGGTTTTGGCCATTAGCCAGGTGGTTTTACCCACGGTTAAAGAAGCGATGAATACAATGGTGGAGCTTGGGTTGGGTTATTTAAACCTGGATAGGGCCGTCAGCACACTTTCCGGTGGAGAACGCCAGCGGGTTACACTGGCCGGTCAATTGTCAACCCACCTGTTTGGTGTCACCTATGTGCTGGATGAGCCGACCATTGGTTTGGACAAAGAGCAGGTAGCTGCTTTAGCCGGTGCATTGAAAAGAATTGTGAGCAACGGAAACACGGTAGTGGTCGTGGAGCATGATGCCTCTTTTATCCAAAGCGCCGATTATATGATTGAAATGGGACCGGGAGCCGGCAACCTGGGAGGTGAAGTAATCTACCAGGGGAAGGTGAGCGATATTGCCAGGGCTAAGCATTCGGTTACCTACAAGTTATTGGAAGCTAATGAAAATATCCTTCCAAAGCCGCAGCACCCAAAAGGCGATCCATTTGGTGTGAAAGGTGCTTTCGCCAATAACCTCAAACACATTGATGTCACCTTTTATGCGGGGCAGATTATTGCCATCACGGGTGTTTCAGGTAGTGGAAAATCCAGTTTGGTCAAAGAGGTGTTATACACTTCCTGGCTCAAAAACAGGCCGGTAAACTGTGCTTCAGTCTATGGTTTGGAGCAGTTTGAAGAAGTATTGCTCATGGATCAGTCCATCCTCACCCAGGACAGACTAAGTACACCGACTTCATACACCGGAATTATGGAGCAGCTAAAAACGCTATTCTCAAAAACAGCAAAAGCAAAAGAAGCGGGGCTAAAAAAAGCAGATTTCTCCTACCAAAGCAAGAACGGTAAGTGTGCCACTTGTGGAGGTTATGGCAAAGTAAAAACCAGCATGGATTTCATGAGCGATGTGTGGCTGACCTGTGATACCTGCAAGGGAATGCGTTATAACGATACTATTCTAGCCTGTAAGCTAAAAGAACGCTCCATTGGCGAAGCGCTTCAGATGACCGTTCTGGAAGCTATAACATTTTTCAAGTCAGGCGCTATTGTAGAAAGCCTTGAAGTGCTCAGGCAAGTAGGGGTTGGCCATTTACGTTTGGGGCAGGCAGGTAATACCTTGTCAGGAGGGGAATCCCAACGACTGAAACTGGCAACCTCCATACTACAAAAGCGAAAAGGCCGTACACTATACCTCTTCGATGAACCCAGCACCGGCCTTCATTATTTTGATATACTGCAATTAATCAAGGTCTTCCAATCATTAGTCGACCGTGGCGATACGGTACTTTTCATTGAACATAACGCCACTTTGATTGGAGTGGCAGATCAACTCGTTACGTTGGGGCCGGGTAGTGGAGAGCAGGGTGGGGAGGTGATTTGGCGTTGAGGTAGGTAAGACAATTTGCAGGACACTCTACGGCTTCCTTATTTTTTTTCTTGCTTAGTTAAACCAATATTAAAACATGTTATAGCTCCTACTAAAGGCAGAGTGCTAGCTAAAAAGTTAGTGGTCATGTTGGTGAATCTGCTGCCATAGACGGCAACAAATAAAAAGACACCAAGTCCGAGAATCAAGCCCAGCAAGCATTGAAGGAAATGCCTGAAAAACTCTGTATTTCTGTTTTTTGATTTTAAGAATTTATAACCCGTATAACATACGCCTACAAGCATTCCGATATATCCCCCAATGATTGAATAGAAAATTGAAGCAGATAATTCTAAGTACATTCCGAATAATTCAAAGGAGATAGTGGCTAAAACGGCGAAGGTGATAAAACCTAAAATCCCAAAACCGGATCCAAAAAGGATCTGTGTTGCGATCAATCCAAATTTTTGATAACCCTTCACATTTTTAATGATTTATTTCTACGTCTTTAGTGGTAAAACCTATTTGTGGGATTTCTTTTTACCCCAATACAATATAAACCCTGCCAATATA
>NZ_SMLW01000359.1 GCF_009711405.1 Fulvivirga kasyanovii
AAGAGGATATTTTATTGCAATACTGTACGGATACAGATTGCCTGGGGCAACAACAAATAGAAAGCGGCCATGAATACAGGCAGTACCTGATTGATTATGGGGGTGAGTAATACTTATACAGCCGCAAAGACCAAAACCTGAGAACCAACATGTTGAAAAAGCACCTGATATCAACCTTACTAATTCTTCTAAGCCTCAGCCTTCATGCTCAGGTCAACCGTTATGTGGTTTTTTTTAGCGATAAAACTAACACACCTTATTCTGTAGATGCACCCGAAGCCTTTTTATCTTCCCAGGCACTAACCCGGAGGCAGGACCAGAGTATCCCTGTCACAGTCACAGATTTACCGGTTGACCCTGCTTATGTAGCAGGAGTGAATGGTACAGGGGCCGAAGTATTCTATACAACGAAGTGGTTGAATGGTGCCTTGATTCAGGCTGATGCAAGCGTGATCAGTTCAATTGAAGCTTTAGGCTATGTTGATTCTGTAGTTTATGTGGCACCTGGTTCAAAGCTTACTTCATCGGGAAGGTTGTCCAAAGTTGAAGAGCAGCTTGAAGTCCTGGAGATCACTGACGGGCAATTAGGGCTGCTGGGAGTTGATGTTTTACATGAAGAGGGATATCATGGAGAGGGAATGCTCATCGCCTTTTTTGATGGTGGCTATAAAGGTGTGAATACGGTAGAAGCTTTTCAGCACATATACAATGAAAACAGGTTGCATTATGCCTGGAACTTTGTCGAAAACAATGATAATGTTTATCAATACAGCACACACGGCACCAGGGTCTTTTCTGCTACCGCTGCCTTTTTGACCGATACCTACCTTGGAAGTGCCTATAAAGCCGATTTTATGCTGTTTGTTACCGAAGATGCCGGCTCCGAATACCGCATTGAAGAATACAACTGGCTTATTGCCGCTGAGAAAGCTGATAGTGCCGGGGTAGATATTATCAATGGTTCGGTTGGGTATTTTGACTTTGATGACCCTTCGATGAACTATACTTATGAAGATATGGATGGAAAAACCACCATTATCAGTAAGGCCGCTGCATTTGCTGCTGATCGTGGCATTTTGGTGGTGGTAAGTGCAGGAAATGAAGGCAACAAGACATGGAAATATGTAACGGCTCCGGCTGATGCTGAAAACATACTATCTGTCGGCTCTGTAGATGGCAATGGAGAAGTGAGCAATTTTAGTTCTGTTGGCCCCACATCAGATGGCAGAATAAAACCCGAAGTAATGGCTTATGGAGCAGGTACGGCCGTGGTCAATGACTTTGGCAGTGTCATCAACGGTTCAGGCACCTCTTTTGCCACACCGCTGATCACCGGGCTGGCCGCTTCACTCTGGCAGCTATACCCCGACCTTACCAACAAGGAATTGATCTCATTTATCCTGGAAAACAGCAGTAACTCCGATACTCCCAATAACCAGTATGGCTATGGTGTACCCAGCTACCGCTTCGTAATTTCAGGAACAGACCGGGAAACAACAACTTCGTTTATGGTTTATCCTAATCCCGTTAGCAGCGGTTTGTTGAATATCAGGTTTACAAATACTATGGAGAAGGCCCGGATCAGGTTATACAATCTTACCGGCTCGCTTATCAGGAGTATTGATCTTGAGGCACCTTCTACAGCCGTACCCACTACTGTACCGTTGGAAGATTTACAGCAAGGCATTTACCTGCTTGAGGTTAATTCAGGGGCAAAGGTTGAGAGTTACAGAATAATAAAATACTAAACCATATTTTTCTATCTTTGCCGCATGGATAAACCTATAATAGCCCCATCGATATTGGCAGCCGATTTTGCCAATTTACAGCAGGAAGTTGAAATGCTTAACGAAAGCGACGCCGATTGGATTCATGTTGATATTATGGACGGCATATTTGTGCCCAATATTTCTTTCGGAATTCCTGTTACCGAAGCCATCAGTAACCATGCAAAGAAGCCTCTGGATGTACACCTGATGATAGAAAAACCTGAAAACTACGTAGAAGCCTTTTATAAAGCCGGAGCGGCCTCCATTTCCGTGCATTATGAGGCTTGTCCTCACTTGCACCGCAACCTGCAACAGATAAAAGACCTGGGCTGTAAGGCAGGTGTGGCCATCAACCCGCATACCAATGTGCAACTATTGGAAGATGTTATTCATGATATTGATATTGTATGCCTGATGTCTGTTAATCCGGGCTTCGGAGGGCAAAAATTCATAGAGAACACCTACGTCAAGGTAAGGCAGTTAAAAGAAATCATAGCCGATGCCGGAGCACACACCCTCATAGAAATAGACGGAGGTGTGAACCAGCAAAATGCCAGACAGCTTCTTGATGCCGGGGCCAACATTCTTGTAGCGGGCAGCTTCGTGTTTAAATCTTCTGATCCTAAAGGCACAATAACCGGCCTAAAGAACGTTTAGTCATCAGCGAAAATCACTGGATGAAATTTAAACTGATATTCTCCTTTTTTGTATTTGTAACCCATGGACTGCTGGCTCAATCCGGTGAAGTAACCGGTATAGTTGAAGGAGAAGATGGCAGTCCATTGACAGGAGTGAATATTCAGAAAGAAGGTTCTTCCTCCGGCGTATTTACCGGAAAATCAGGAGAGTACACCATCAGCATCGAAGCAGGTACACCGGTTAACCTTTTGTTCACCCATGTAGGCTATACCCCTGAAAAACGTACTGTAACTGTTAAAGAGGGAGAAGTTTTAAAGCTCAATGTAACGTTGGCTCAAACCACTGAAGTACTCACAGGAGTGCAGATAGAAGGAGAGAGGGACAACCGCGATGAAGTGAGTATTACCAAGATCAAACCCAAGTCGCTGGAGAACCTGCCAACTGCATTTGGGGATTTTAATAAAATACTTACCACACTGCCGGGGGTGGTGAGCAACAACGAGCTTTCATCCACCTATTCGGTCAGAGGCGGCAGTTTTGATGAAAACCTAATCTATGTTAATGATATCCCTGTCTACCGGCCATTTTTGATCAGCAACGGACAGCAGGAGGGCTTAAGTTTTATCAACAGCAATCTGGTTGAGTCGGTGGAATTCTCGGCAGGAGGCTGGCAGCCCAAGTATGGAGACAAGCTTTCATCGGTATTAAATGTTGATTATAAGAAACCATCTGAATTTGGGGCATCCCTCACAGTAGGTTTGTTAGGAGGTACTGCCCATGTTGAAGGCGCTACAAAGTCAAAAAATATCACCTACGTAGCCGGAGTAAGGCATAAGTCAGCTCAATATTTACTCAATACCCTGGAAACTCAGGGTGAGTACCTGCCCAAGTTTACTGACCTTCAGGCTTATGTTAGCTTTAAGCTGGACGACAGAACCTCGCTGGGTGTATTGACCTCTTATGGCCGAAACCGCTATTTTGTACAACCCCAGAGCAGGGAAACCGAATTTGGCACGTTTGACCGCTCTTTCAGGCTTTTTGTAGGTTTTGCAGGTCGCGAAATACTGGAGTATGATACTTATCAGGGAGGCATGAAGCTGACCAGAAAACTGTCAGACCGGTTCAAGTCTGAGCTCATTGCTTCAGGCGTATATGCATTGGAGCGCGAATATACGGATGTAGAAGGTGCCTACAGGTTGTGCGACGTTGATAAGAACCTTGGGTCTGATACTTTTAATGAGTGTGTGTACGTCAGAGGCATAGGAAGCAACTACGATTATGGGCGTAACAATCTTGAGGCGAATATCATCAACCTGGAGAACAGAAATGTTTATAGTATAGACTCTAAAAATACGCTTGAATTTGGCCTGGGATATTCATATCAGAATATCGACGACCAGCTCAATGAATATACTTTCAGGGACTCAGTAGATTTTGTTATAGACATAGAATCCCTGCAGGCAGATAATGAGATTTCAAGTGAGCAATATACCGGGTTTGTACAGCATACCAGTGACCTGACCAATAAGATTACAACGACCTATGGCGTAAGGCTTAACTACTGGACCCTCAATGAACAACTGCTGGTGAGCCCGAGGTGGCAGATCTCATTCCGTCCGGGATGGGTGAGGGATGTTGTTTTTAAGGCGGCGGCCGGTGTATACCAACAACCTGCGTTCTACAGAGAGCTGAGAGACCAAAGCGGTGCGCTCAATGAAGATCTTAAGGCTCAGAAATCGATGCATTTTATCGGCGGCATGGACTACAACTTCAAGTGGTGGGGCAGGGATTTTAAGTTTATCAGTGAGCTTTACTATAAGAGGCTACGCAACGTTGTAGCCTATGATATTGACAATGTTAAAGTACGTTATTATGCCAATAACAATGCCAGGGCATATGCTACAGGCCTTGATTTGCGGGTAAGCGGTGAGTTTATCGAAGGTACCGAGTCATGGTTTAGTGTGGGGCTGCTCAATGCACGTGAAGACGTGGAAGGCGATGGCAGAGGGTATATCCGGAGACCAACAGACCAAAGACTGAACATTGCCGTGTTTTTTCAGGACCATTTGCCCAACAACCCGACATTCCGTGTCAGCCTGAATTTATTCTTTGGCAGTGGTTTGCCATTCGGTCCTCCGCAAAATTTTGAAAAGAGAAACGTATTTAACGGAGATACGTATAGGAGACTGGATATTGGCTTCTCAAAGCTTTTTTACCTCAACAGGGAGAAATATGATGAGGAGCGACAATTGATGCTTAGTGCTGAGATATTGAATGTGTTGGCGGTTTCCAATGCCATATCTTATACCTGGGTCACTGATGTAAGCAATAACCAGTTTGCCGTGCCCAATACATTATCGGCAAGGTTTTTGAATGTAAAGCTTTCTATTAAAATTTAACTGTTAAACATGAAAAATTCACTTAAAAGCATTTCGTATTTATTAATGATCGGACTTGTAGCCTTTGGTTGCTCTCAGCGGTCCGTTACCCGTGTAAGTCCCGACCAGCAAATAGACCTAAGTGGGCGCTGGAATGATGTGGATTCAAAAATGGTGGCCAATAAAATGGTACAGCAGTTTCTCAACAGCCCGCGTTATCAGCAATACGCCAGTGACAAAGGAAAGACCCCGGCCATTATAGTTGGTTATATTAAAAATAAAACCAGCGAGCATATTGACTCCGATAACTATATCAAAAAGTTTGAGATGGAAATCTTTAACTCAGGACTGGCTGACCTGGTGGAATCACCTGAATTCCGTGAAAAATTGAGAGAAGAAAGAGCTGACCAGCAAGAGTTTGCTTCCCCGGAAACTGCCGCCAGGTGGGGTAGGGAGTATGGCGCTGACCTGATGCTTTTCGGTACCATGACCTCTGAAACAGACACTTACAACAAGAAAAAAGTAGTCAACTATATCACCACTTTATATCTTACTGACATGGAAACCAACAAAAGGGTGTGGTATGGTCAGGAAGAGATAAAAAAATACATAGAGAACTAAAACGCAGTTATCTATAAAAAACACGGCAGGTCAGGTTGGCTTTATACCTGATATCTCCTGATCTGCCATAAATTAAATAATTACCCTGCCAATTGTCTATTTATAAAAGCTAGTCTCACTCTTTGAATGATCAATTTACATAAGAGTTTAATTTTCAGCATTTTATTGCTATTTACTTCATGTGCCACTTACTATGAGGTCAACCGGGAGTTTAACGCCAATTTTGAAAAAGGCAGACTCGAAGAGGCTGAAAAAGTGTTGGCAAAAAAAGAGAAGAAAATAGAAAAAAGTAAAGAGCGTCTGCTGTACTACCTGAATCGGGGAGTGGTACTTTCACTAATGGGAGAGTACCGTGAGAGCAATGAGTACCTTGAAAAGGCCTACCTCTATACAGAAGATTACCGCACCAACTACCTGAATGAGGCTGCAGCCTTGTTAAGTAATCCGATCTTTACGGCTTATCGGGGGGAAGACCATGAAAACCTGATGGTGTTGTATTACAAGGCTCTGAATTTCCTTAAACTCGGGGAATATGACAATGCACTTGTGGAATGCCGCAGATTGAATATACGGCTCCAGCAACTTAGCGATAAGTATAAAAGTGAAAAGAAATACCAGCAGGATGCATTCATTCATACACTTATGGGCATCATCTACGATGCCAAGAAAGATTACAACAATGCCTTTATAGCCTATCGTAATGCGCTTGATATCTACCGCAAAGACTATCAGGAAATGTTTGGCGTAAGCGCACCTGACCAGCTTAAGGAAGATATACTGAGAACAGCATACCTGACAGGATTCATGAATGAATACGAACTTTATAAAAAGGAGTTTGGTATGGAAAATTATAAATACAAGCCCAATGACGGTGGCACACTCGTTTTCTTTTGGAACAATGGCTTAGGGCCGGTTAAAAGTGAATGGAGCATCAACTTTGCAGTGGTACACGGAGCCGGAGGTGTGGTGAACTTTACCAATGAAGAGTACGGTTTCAATTTCCCGTTTACAGTTCCTTATAATGAACAGGACCAGTCTACCAGCTTGAAGGATCTGGAATTCTTCCGGGTCGCATTTCCTAAATATACCGAGCGGCCTGAGTACTATACGGAAGGTGTGCTCCAGGCTAATAACAGCGACTACAAACTGGAACTTGCCGAGGATGTTAACGCAATAGCTTTCAGGAGCCTTAAAGAACGTATGTTAAAAGAATTTGGTAAGGCGCTCCTGAGAGTGGCATTAAAAAAGGCTGCCGAGCATGGTGCCAGGAAAGAGGATGAAGGCCTGGGTGCTGCCGTGGGCTTTCTCAATGCGCTTACCGAAAAGGCAGATACAAGAAACTGGCAGACGCTGCCCCACAGTATTTATTATACCCGCGTGCCCTTGAACCAGGGGCAGGAGAAAGTCACTTTAAAGCTTAAGTCTCCTCAAACAGGAACTTTGCATGAAGAAGTTTTTGAATATCAGGTACAAAAGGGAGAAACGATTTTCCAGACTTACTCAGCCCTTGATTTCAAATCCGTGCTGGATTGGTAAGAGAAATTAAATCGCTTTTTTTCTCTTTTTTTGG
>NZ_SMLW01000164.1 GCF_009711405.1 Fulvivirga kasyanovii
AAATATCCCCTTTTAACACCTATTTTCCCACACTGTCCGTTTTTCTTTAGAAACTCCTTTCATTCATGAATAAAAATTAAATATATTGTGATTTTATTTATAAAATTTTGTTTTTAATTTTTATTCATTTTGACCAGACAAGAACAACTCAAATTCTGCAAGATATGTCAAAACAGACAAATGGATATGCAGAAAGGAATCGTATGTAAGCTTACAGGTAATGTAGCCACATTTGAAAATACCTGTAATGATTTTGTTAAAGACGAAGTAGAAGCTGCTTATCAGCAAGAGCAGGAGCAACTTGCCACCCCAGAGGCAGAAGTAAGGCCATCAGAAGTAATTGATCGCCTGAATCCTCAGGTAGTGGAAAGGCTCCGCCAGACTCAAGACCCCCTATACGCCATCGTGGGAGGACTGGCCGCGGCACTCGTGAGTGGCATATTATGGGCTGCTATTACAGTAGCTACAAATTACCAGATTGGCTATATGGCTATTGGTGTGGGACTTATAGTAGGTTTTGCAGTAAGATACTTTGGTTCAGGAGTCGATAAAACCTATGGTATCATTGGTGCTACTTATGCTCTTTTAGGATGTTTATTGGGCAATTTTTTTACTCAGTTGTGGTTTATTGCCGATTATCAATCTATGGGGCTGCTTAATGCCTTCAAACTCATAGACCTGGCCACGCTAAGATCTATCTATGCAGAAACCTTCAGCCCGATTGATCTTCTCTTCTACGGAATTGCCATCGCCGAAGGATATAATTTTGCTTTCAGAAAACTTTCAATTGATGAACTTGAAAAACTAAGTCAATCATCTGATTACATTCCCTACCCCGCAAATCATAAATTAAGAATGCCGTTAGCTATAGGCACGTTTGCTGTTATATCAGTACTATTTTTTGTGCTCAGAGGCAATGTAAATGGCACCCAAACCTTCTACTACGAAAGTGGAGCAAAGATGTCAGAAGGAGAATTGATGGATGGGGAAGCTCATGGCTTCTGGACCTATTATAATGAATACGGCAATGTAATTTTGGAAGGAAACTATGAGCATGGTATTGAAACTGGTAAGTGGACATGGTATGATGGTAGTTCCGCGAAGACCAGGGAAGGAAACTACAAGGCAGGGATGGCAGATGGTTTATGGATAAACTTCTATCCTAATGGTCAATTTTCAGATTCAGGAAGCTATAAAAATGGACGTATGACAGGAGAATGGACGTTTAGGTATGAAAACGGTGCACTTGCAAAAAAAGGTACCTTTACCCGAGACAAGCCCTCGGGAAAGTGGCTTTCTTATTATGAAAATGGTAAAAAAATGGCTGAAGAGAATTATGTCAACGGCAAACTCAACGGTAGAAATTATTACTACTATGACAATGGCGAGCCATCAAAAGAATTAGAGCATATTGATGATAAAATAAAAATAATTAACAGTTG
>NZ_SMLW01000148.1 GCF_009711405.1 Fulvivirga kasyanovii
ATACCATAACTCATTAGATATCTGAAGTTCCAAAAACAAATTAGATCTCATGTATTCACCCCATTCCTCAGAATTAAGCACCAGCTCTTCACCATTTCCATTTCTCCAATGATCAAATAATACTTCTCCCTGATCATCAAACCACCAATGCTCCTCTGCATTCTGTTCTATGGAAGGCTCTTCCATCCCCTTCTCCTCATCACCATCACTCCTCTTAGCCTGAGTCTCGGTATTGTTAAGGTGAGAGTAATCAATTTTCATCATTTGTAAAATTTCATCTGCTGTGTATTTTTTGACACTGCTAATTGCATCACCTGATGGAGCTTGTGGTATAAACCCGGCTGAGCCTGTTAAGTTGGGGGTTTTGGAAGACGGCTGCAAGTTATCTTTATTCAAATTATCAGGTTTGTGCCCGGGAGATGCCGCTGATTGTCGCTGGGATTGATGACTGTTCATAGTTATTGGTGGCGGAGCTTTAATTCTAAGAACGGCCTGTATTTCACTACAGGCCGTTCTTTTAGTGGGTTGAAGTCATTAGCTGGCTTTAATGAAAGCCTTATAGGTTTCTTATTGCATCTGTTGCATCTGCTAAGTCATCATCATGAGGTATAAACTTCACAAACCATTTAAGACGCGAAGGTTGTCTTTCAACCATGGTCACTCTATACTTCTTTCTCCCTTCATGAATATCTTTGAACATTCGACCTGCATTTACAGCCCAAAAGTAATGACCGTCCACTCTTTTGCCATAGTTTCCACCAACCCAGCCCTCTACTCTTACAGGCAGATCATACTTTGTGGTTGCAGTGGAAGTAGTTTGAGCTAGTGTTAAAACTGCGTCGGTATGTGGAGGAATCTTAAACCAACCGGTAGGAGGATTGACAGTAATAGTTTGCGTTATTTCACCGCCTCTGGAACCACCAAGCGAGACGGTTACTTCAACGCTGCCTTCACTTACCAGAGGAATACCAACTTTCCCTCCCACTGTTACAGAAGCTGAGGCCTCTATCGACCAGTTTCGCTGCTTAGCATTCGAAATGGAAACATAGTCTGTGGTGTTCTCATGTAAAATCTCATTTGATGTCCAGTTTGGTATGGTGATGGAGTTCACTCCATATACACGTTTCCAGCCTGAATTTTTCCACTCGGTACTACCTATCGGCTTACGGGTAAAATATTTATAGCACCACCAGCCATATTTTGTGGAAGGATTATGCCCCCATCCTAGATGGACATCATTAATTGAAACGCCATCAGGCCATCTGCCACCTTTGTTAAGGG
>NZ_SMLW01000303.1 GCF_009711405.1 Fulvivirga kasyanovii
GTTTTATCCTCAAATTCAGAAGCAAGTGAGTGTATTCTCGATTTAAGTAGTAATTTTCGTCCTTCTACAGTTCTTGTAAAAACAAGCTCACAGGCTCCGACAAGTCTTCTCCACTGTCTCTCAAAATATACTGCGAACGTTTTATTACGCCCCACCAGATCAGGTACGGAATGATAATCTTTTTGAGAGAAAATATTTAGAAACAAACTCTTGCGGATGATCACATACCGCGGATTATCAACTGTACCTATTATCTCCTGTAAGGATTTTATAAATGTCGATTTCTCGTAAGTAGTTCCTCCTTCCAGATGACAATAAATTGCGCCATAATCATCAACATCAGAAACCACGGTTAATTTAGAGATGTCCGTATGAATTGCTCCAACTTTTATGAGTGAATTTAATAGTGCTTCTCCAATCTGGTGAATATCTTTTGAAATGTCTCTGTACAGCAAATACGCTCTTAAGGTTTTGTAAGCAAGACCACCAAAAATAACTACACCAAGTCCACCGATAAACATTAACCAATACATTAAATCTTCCTTACTTTTGATATGGCGCACAACTCTTCCTAGTCCTTGTAATACTTCAAACCCAAATCCAACTAGCCCTGAGCCGAGCGTTGCTAACAGGTACTTGATGGTTCGGTTATAATAAAGGGACTTAACTTTCTTGTAGTCTTTGTCTTCTGGAAACGGCACTTTAATTTCCTCAATAAGAGTTATTCCACTTTCCAATGCTTGCTTCCATTTTTCTTTGAGCTGGTCTCGTTGTCCGGCAATAGTAAGCATTCTGTTATTTAGGTTGGCAATCTCATGTGCCGTTGTCATTTGAGCCGGCAAGGCAAGGCGTCCGATCCCGTTTTCAATACTCACTTCATCTCGGTATGATACACCTACAAAGGTTTTGAATCGTCTTTTCAGTAACTGAATATCGTCACCACTATCGGGTGCTGTGAGGTCGGTGCAGACCAAATGCCAGATGTTACCTGTCTTGTCTATGTTTTGCCTTTCAGTTCTAATGGCACGTCCTCTCATTTGATTGGACAGAACATAAGAGCCAACAAAACTAGCCAGGATCAGAGTATTAATGGATGGAGCATCCCAACCCTCACCCAGTAATGATTTTGTCCCGATTAGAACTTCGATGTTTCCCTTTTGAAAAACCTGTGTAATGATGTGAACGATGTCATGCTTAATTTGCTCTGTTGTGTTTACAACGAGGTACTGGTTATCAAAGGGAAGGGGAGAAGTGGATAGTCTTTCAACCTTATATTTAGCAGCCACCTCTTTGAATGCCTCAAAAGCAGAAACAGGTATGATAATTAATGAACCAGTAAGAACACCAATCTTAATTCCACGCTGATTGGTTCTGCGCAATTGCTCGAATATTGGCAGCACTCCAATCTTGTTAAGTTCCAGATCATTTGTTGATTTATTCACTAAGAATTCCTTACGGATATAATCGGTGAGAATGACCATCCGTAGATCTTCCTTTAAATTGCTATATTCAAAATCAACAATTTGGCTAATGCTTCTCAGTTTGCTAATACTTGAGCTCAGGAAGCTGCTAATTCTTTTGTTGTGCCTGAAGTTCACGGAACGTCTCTCCATTGCTCCATTCCGTTTTAACTTATTGGCCAGCCTTTGCTGATGTTCTCTATATACTGCAAAGTTTTGAGGATCTTTAAATAGGTAAAATGTTAGCAAGGTTTCAATCCATTCATAATTAAGTTTAGGAACTGAAAACTTCTTGTCTCCGATGACCTCAAGATGGTCATTTGTGATTTCTTTACCAACAGCATTGAGGAATATCAATGTCGCTGAGTAATATTCGAGATTGGTGTAAATCCAGTCGAGTTGTTTGTTTGGAGCCTGATAAATGGGATGCTTTTCAAGTGCTTGAACTAACGTGAGGTCTTCTTTTATTTCATTGAAAAGGGTATCAATACGTTTACGGTAATCGCTAATTTCCTGACTTTCTCCGGCTGTTGGGCGCGAAAAAAAGACGTAATCCTGATGTGGGCACAAGTCTCCTTCTACAACCAATTCAGGCACTGAAATTTCAGCATCTACAGGCCCATTCAACTCAATATAACGCTGCCATTCCAGGTGAGAAACATCATATGGAGGGGTAGCAGTAAGTCCAACAATTGTTGGGTTCAAAGCTTTCTTGATCTCCGTCAGCGATTGCCACCAGGCATTTTTGAGGTGATGTGCTTCATCAACCACAATTGTCTTGATGTTTTGAGCTTGTAAAAGCTGGATGATTTCTTTCGTCCTTGAATTTTTACGCCCGTTTCCATTATCTGCGTCTCCTTTTTCTTCTTCCAGTTCTTCTTTCTCCTCGTCCAGGTCAGACCCTGAACATGCGGCATGGAGTGCCTGATAAGTGGCGACTGTCAGAAATTTTGGATTCTTGATGTCTCTTGAAATCCATTCAGGCTTTTGTTTAACTTGTAAAAACAGTTCGCAAAATCGCTGTATCCATTGGTTTCTTATTGCCACTGTTGGAGCAAACACAAGCGTCGGTTTGTTCAGTCTGAGAGCAACTTCAAGTCCTAATACAGTCTTGCCAGAGCCTGGAGGAGCAATGATATGAAGATGGTTATCGTCAAGGTGTTCTTCTAATTCGTCGAGCACTCTCTTTTGATATTTTCTCCAGTCGTACTTAAATTTTATATAAGAAGGAAATTGCTTCAAGTTAGTTTCTGTTTAGGTTCAATGTCCACCTTGTCAGTAAAATTAAATAATGCTTTGGGTTCATTTATACTATTCTTATGGGCGGCTTCCCATGCTGGTACAATTTAGTTTTTGTCTTGGGGTCCGACCTTGAATTATTCCCTCAGATTGCTAATAATAATTTCTTTCGAGGAGGGTGTGAATATCAAAAGACCTAAAAATGTTATCAGTAGTTGTCCCATTCTTCCATGCCTGAATGTTAGCGATGGTTTATGTCCAAAGAATCTAGTCCACCAATCCTTTTATAATACGCATTAATATCACATGCATAGATTAGCTGAATTTCTTCTTCTTCAAGGCGCAATCTTGAGAACCAATTTCCGGGAGGGTTTTCGTCTGTAAGAAAGGAGAAATTTTCAAATAATATTTCTTCCTGAGTCTCCATTAATTTCCAAGTCCCTGAATTTTTCAGCTTAGTGTTATTAATGACGGTGTAGTGTTGATAGGTTCCATTCTCCATTATGTCAATTGTGTCTCTAGTCCAATGAGTAAAGATATATCGTCCAGGCAACAGTTCCTTTTCTATTTTGTCTGTTCTGCAATTGCACGATGAAAGTAGTAAGGCAATTAGAATGGTGAACAAGAATCTCATGTTATTTTATGTAAACAAAATCATTACTAACAATATGATATATAAGAATTCGCAAAAGATATTCGCATTATAATTTTTAAGTCCAGTAAATCCAATAGATTTTTATGGCTGCATAAGTATAAAAGGAAATAAGCGATATCTGAATCATCATAATATGTTGATTAAAACTTTATCACTTCAGATTACGATTAAAAAAAATAGTTGCGCAAAAATACTGCGTACTTACTCCTTTATTTTGTGCCTATCAATAGTGAATAAGTTATGGCAATTTTCAATAATCCGTTCAAGAGTAACAAGCCAAGTCCTGATTTTAATATAACAAAGCCCAGTCAGGTGGCCGGTATTTTTAATTGGGTGCTGAATGAGAACGAGGAGGTAGCTAGACGAGCTGCGGCAACTGTTCATCGGGTGCTTAAGGCTGAGACTTCTTTTAAGCGTAAAGGTCTTTACAATAGCTTTAAGTATATAAACCTGCAACCAGATGACCTGCAGCTTTTTGAGAGGTTTGAGTCTCACATAGCCCTATCTCTCTATGCCATTGCTTCGATGAATGGCAATGGCTATGTGCGCGAGGCAGCGGTACAAAAGCTTTCTTCAATACCAGAGAGTTCAACCTTTCCCTTTATCTTGTTTCGGTTGGGAGACTGGGTGCCGGCAGTTAGGGCACAAGCTGAAAACAGCGTGCGAAAACTCATTGAAGAAGCCAAACCATCTTTCTTTATTGAGCATCACAAGATCATTGATTGGCTGATACATGTTGAGCGCGTTGATCTTGGTGCAATACATGAGGAAATATCTCAATTCCTGTTTTCTGCTAAAAATATTAATGAACTACTTCAAACCATTGATGAATATCCGGAGGGCAGCCGGTATTATTTGTTCAAAAATCTGGTAAACAGACAGTTGCTTACACCCTCAATAGTGGAGTTGATCCTAAATGATAGTAGCTACTTAATCCGCCTCCTGGCGGTCAAGAATAGTGATATTATGGACAACCCGGCTTTGGTTAAAAAGCTTCTTTCTGACAAAAACCAGAAAATAAGGATTTATGCAATTAATAGCATCCAAATAGGGCAGGAGCAGCTTTATAAGAAAGCGTTATATCATTCCATATTTGACAGTTCATTTTTGGTCAGGTCAAAAGCGCGCGATCTGATATCCCGAATGGAGGAAGTTAATTTCTACAAACTTTATCAGGACCGTATAAACCAGCAACCAAGTATTGGTGCAATCATAGGATTGGCTGAAACGGGATCAAAAGCTGACATCCCTAAACTTGAGATGTTTATGCTATCAGAAACCTCAAAATATAGATCAGCATCCTTATTCGCGCTTTCAATTTTAGACTTTGATACTGCAAAAAGTAAGGCGTTTGAGCTACTAGAGGATTCGTCAAATATGGTAAAAAAGATGTGTGCAAACATTATCACATCTTCTCGTTCTGCCCGTGATTTGCCACGATTAAGGCCAATATTCGATAGTGGTGATCATGATACCAAGCGCTATGTGCTAAAAATAATAAGCCAGTACGGTGGATGGAGTGTTGCAGGTGATTTTTTAAAGGGCATTCAGGAACCAAATGAAATGCTCAAATATATGGCATATGCCTGCTTAAAAAGTTGGTACGTTTACTCCATGAGATTGGCA
>NZ_SMLW01000528.1:0-15110 GCF_009711405.1 Fulvivirga kasyanovii
TTTACTTAAAAAGAAAGTTAATTCTTTTGATTTGATCAGATCATAAACCTTTTTTGCCGATATTTTCAATGGCTATATTACATCTAAACCTAACATAAAACGCTCTTAATGAAGGAACTTATTGAAATTTGTTTTTGGATTTGCATTTTCATCGTTGTTTATTCCTATGTTGGCTACGGATTTCTCCTCTTCCTTCTTGTCAAAATCAAAAGAGCATTCGGATCAAAAGCACCTGCACCGGACACCTCAAATTACCCTGAGGTAACCCATGTTATCGCTGCATACAATGAAGAAGATTGTATCCGTCAAAAGATCGAAAACTCTCTGAACCTTGATTACCCCACCGATAAACTCAAGGTACTCATTGTTACCGACGGATCTACTGACGAAACAATGAACATCATCAAAAGTTATCCCCAGGTACTGCATTATCATGAAGACAGCAGAAATGGTAAGATCGCCGCGGTCAACCGTATTATCAGGTTCGTTAAGTCTCCAATTATTGTATTTTCGGATGCAAACACTACCCTGAATGACAGTGCCATTAGAAACATAGCCCGCCATTTTAATAATCCCGGGGTAGGTTTGGTGGCCGGCGAAAAAAGAGTAATATCCAAAGATGCTGACGGCGCTGCTGCTTCAGGGGAAGGCTTTTACTGGAAGTATGAATCCAAGCTTAAGCAATGGGATTCGGAGCTGCACTCAGTAGTCGGGGCTGCAGGAGAACTTTTTGCCGTAAGGACTGACCTTTTTGACCCTGTCGATGAAAATATTATTATTGAAGACTTCTACATCTCTCTGAAAATAGCCATGAATGGCCATAAAGTAGTGTATGAACCTGATGCTTATGCCATGGAGTCTGGCTCAGCTTCGGTAAAAGAAGAGTTGAAAAGAAAAATAAGGATAGCCGCCGGTGGTATTCAGGCTATTATTAAATTGTCGCCTCTGCTTAATATTTTCAGATATGGCATGCTAAGCTTTCAATATGTCTCACACCGGGTACTAAGATGGACACTTGCTCCTTTAGCTTTACCCATCATCTTTTTCACTAATTTCTACCTCGCTCTTCATGGAGGACAGCTTTACCAGTTAATATTTGCGCTGCAACTCCTGTTTTACCTCTTTTCGACTATCGGTTGGATACTTCAAAACAACAACCTAAAATTCAAAATATTCTTCATCCCCTATTACTTCACTATGATGAATTATGCTGTTTACAGGGGCTTCTTCCGGTATATCAATGGCACGCAATCAGCCGTATGGGACAAAGCCAAAAGAGCACAGGCTTAAAGTCTGAAAATACCTGATAAAGAAGAAAGGGGCTTGTTAATCTTTATTCAAAGGTAAACCTCTTCCATTTCTCAATAAAATAGGCCTTCTTTACGTTTTGATTTGAGCTACTTGAGACGAATACTTACCATATCATTCCTGGTCATAGTAATATTAGTTGGCTGCAACAGAGCCAGTTATATTACGGTAAAGCATGTAAAGCCTGTAAACCATAACCGCTACTACAACAAAAAGAAAGATAAACGGAAAAAGCGGACCAAGTACGTTAAGGTCAAAATACTTAAACAATCAAAAGCTGTAAAACCTCCGCGGGAGAAACCTCCTAAAAAGAAGAAAGACAAGAAGGACAAGGAACAAGAAACCGAAAAAAGTATTCCAGACGAAACACAAAATGAAGCAGACAGCACAGGACTACTTTATTAGAGGAATGGCTTCATGTAAGGATGAAAAATTTACAGAAGCTATAGCGTATTTCAGCCAGGCACTTTCTATAGAACCGGGACACACGGAAGCCCTTTATAACCGCGCAAAATCAAATTTTAAACTACAAAAATTTGACGCGGCGCTCCTCGACTTTGATAAACTGATAGAGTATCACCCTCAAAATGCCTTTTACCTTAGCGAAAGGGCTGTTGCCTATCATCTTTCGGGTGATAATAAAAAAGCCCTGAAGGACCTGGACCGGGCAGTTGAGCTTGAGCCCAACAAACCATTCAGGTATTCCAGCCGGGCATTTATAAAGGAACGTGCAGGAGACTTGAAAGGGGCTATTGAAGATTATGAAAAGACCATAGCGCTGGATCCCGAAGATGCCATTGCTTTTAATAATAAGGGACTGGTAGAAGAAAAACTGGGCTACAAGGAAAAGGCCCAAAAGAGCTTTGAAAATGCAGACCGCCTTGACCCTGCATACGATAGTGAAAAGATCAAAAAACAGGAGGCCCCGAAACCTAAAGAGCCTGCAAAAGCTAAAAAGCAGCCGGAACCCGTTGAACAGGCTAAGCAGGATGACCAGGAGGAAAAGCTTACACTGAAAAGCTATATGAAACTGGTTAAAAGGATTATAACCACCAAATCTGAAAGAACTGAGTTTAAACAATTCTTAAAGGGCATCTTAAAGAAAAAGCCTTGAGAGTATCTGTTGTCCTTCCGGCATTTAATGCAGAGGCTACCATTAATAGAGCCATTAGCAGTATACTGGAACAGACTTTTAAGGCTTTTGAATTGATCGTGGTAGATGATGGTTCTACCGATAATACCTGGAACATTATCAAGGATCTGGAGACTGAAGATCCCAGAATAAAATGCTACCACCTTATGCATGGAGGCATAGCCCGTGCCCTTAATTTTGGAATAAAAATGAGTAGCGGCACGTATATTGCCAGAATGGACGCTGACGACACCTCCTACCCTGAACGCCTTGAGCTGCAGTTTGACTATTTGGAAAAACATCCGGACGTCGGATTAGTATCGAGCCTTGTTAAACATACGGGTGACGCTTCAAAATATGAAGGTTACCTGAAACATGTGGAATGGATCAACAGCGTCGTTAAACCGGAGCAAATATTATCCAAAAGGTTTATGGACTCTCCTTTTGCCCATCCATCCACCTGCTTTAGGAGACATTTGACAAACAAATACGGAGGTTATGCTGAAGACAGCGTACCAGAAGATTATGAACTATGGCTTCGGTGGCTTCACCATGGGGTCGCTATGCATAAATTAGATAAGGTGCTGCTGGACTGGCATGATAGCCCCGGCAGGCTCTCCCGGACAGACGCCAATTATAGCAATGAGAACTTTTACAAAATCAAGGCCCGCTATCTGTTGAGCTATCTAAAACAAAAATTTGATAAGCTACCCCAGCTCTATGTTTGGGGGGCAGGCAGAGTAGTTAACAACAGGGTAAAGCCACTACTTGACCTTGGGCTTACCATATCGGGCTTTATAGATGTTAAGGACCGAAAAGACAACAAATTCATTCATTTCTCGCAAATTCCTGCGCAGCCTAATCCGGGAAGGTTAATGATCCTTTGTTTTGTCAGCGACAGGAAAGGCAAGGTTGAAATATATAATTTTCTTACCCAAAAAGGATATGAGGAAGGCCGGGATTTTCTGATGATGGCCTGATCAGCTCAAGCCCTTGAGCAGGTTATCGATGTTTCTTCGGAACAATACCTTGATAGGACTGATCTGCTCCAGGTGAGCGGTAACAATGGAGCCATATAAAACGGTAATGAAAAGGTTCGCCAGCTCTTTTGTATGGCTTGAAAGAGTTATTTGCTTTTTGAAGATCGCCTCCAACAAAAATTTCTCCATCATCTGGGGTATGGACATGATCTGAATCTGATCAAGGTCAGGCTCATTGGGATAAAGTATCCTCCTTTCTACAGACTTTAAAGGGAATGGGGATGGTGGACGAGTAAGGCTGGTGAAATAGCTTATCAGGCTGAGCATAAGGCCCGGGTTACGCTCAAAGGTTTCGGCTACTTTGTCAAACAAGTAGAGAATGCCATCAATACCTTCTTTGGGGTTATGGTATAAATCTACTGCCCTATCCAGGCACCACGTCCTGAGAAAATAGAGCAGAATATCATCTTTTTGTGGAAAATATTTAAAAAAAGTTACTTTAGAAATGCCTACCCGATCGCAGATATCATCAACATAAAGTTCTGTAAATGACTTTTTACCAACGAGTTGCGTAGAAGCAATTAATATCTCCACCTTGATTCTGGCAGATTTTTTCGCCCTGCCCCCTACTTCAATAGTTTCCATAATTCACTTCCAATATAATGTTATTCCCGGAATTTATGCAGTCAAACCACCGATAAATCTTACAAGAAAGGATTATATTAGAAATTCGTAAAATATATAACCGGATGAATATCAGATTAATAATATTTTTGGCCATCGTAAGCCTGTTCAGTTGCCAGTCAAAAGAGCCTGTAAACGAGCTTCCGCTCACGGGGGTAATAGCAGATAGTGCGATGGTAGTGTCCGCCCATCCTCTGGCTTCCAGGGTTGGAATAGATATTATTAAAAATGGCGGTAATGCCGTAGATGCGGCTGTCGCAGTGCAGTTTGCCCTGGCAGTGGTTTACCCCGCAGCCGGAAACATCGGTGGCGGTGGTTTTATGGTTTACCGTGATCATGAAGGTAATACAGACGCACTGGATTTCAGGGAAGCTGCTCCACTGGCCTCATCCCGGAATATGTACCTGAATGAAAATGGAGAAGTCATTGAAGAGCTCAGCCGGCTCGGACATTTGGCCTCCGGTGTACCCGGAACGGTAGACGGAATGGTAACTGCCCACGGAAAATATGGAAAACTACCCTGGGAAAGCCTTGTACAGCCTGCTATTGACCTGGCCAGAGACGGCTTTCCCTTAACTGCTATGGAAGCCCGCGGACTAAGCAGCAGCATAGAAGATTTTAAAAAGTATAACACATTTCCTCCATCCTCTTTTATCAAAAAATGGCATGAAGGCGACACCCTCCGGCTACCAGACCTTGCAAACACATTAGAACGTATCCGCGACACCAAAAGAGAGGGTTTTTACTCAGGAAGAACCGCTGATCTTATTGTAAGGGAAATGAACCGCGGAGGTGGTATTATAACCTATGAAGACCTCAAAAACTATCATTCTATGTGGAGAAAACCCACCAGTGCTCCTTACAAAAACTACAAAGTCATCTCTATGCCTCCTCCTTCCAGTGGAGGAATCGCCCTTACACAACTGCTAACTATGATCGAAGATCTACCTGTTGCTGAACATGGCTTTCACTCACCGGAGGCGATACATTATATGGTAGAAGCCGAGCGGCGTGTGTATGCCGACAGGGCTACACATCTGGGAGATCCTGATTTCTATCTGGTACCGGCAAAAGACCTTACGGATCGGAGCTACCTCAAATCGAGGATGGAACATGTAAGCGAAAGCGAGGCCACACCTAGTGATTCCGTTGCCGCCGGGGAGTTTTCGCTATATGAATCTGAAGAAACAACCCATTATTCCATTGTAGACAAAGAGGGTAATGCAGTAGCGGTCACTACTACACTTAATGGCAGCTACGGTTCCCATGTAGTGGTTGACAGTGCCGGTTTCCTGCTCAACAATGAAATGGACGACTTTAGTGTAAAACCAGGATTCCCTAATATGTATGGATTAATTGGCGGAGAAGCCAATGCCATCGTACCCCTCAAAAGAATGCTCAGCTCCATGACTCCTACCATTGTAGAAAAGGAAGGCAAACTTTACATGGTGGTTGGCTCTCCAGGTGGCTCTACGATAATCACCTCTGTCTTTCAAACAGTGCTCAATGTCATTGAATTTGATATGAATATGCAACAGGCTGTAACCGCAGGGAGGTTTCACCATCAATGGAAACCTGATGTTGTTTATGTAGAGAAAAACAGTATTGACGAAGATGTTTTGAAAGCATTAACCAAAATGGGGCATACCATGGAAGCACGCGAACCCATAGGCAGAGTAGATGCCATACTTATTACCCCCGACGGCAAGCTGGAAGGCGGCGCGGACCCCCGGGGAGATGATATGGCCATTGGGTTTTAATGGAAGTTTACAAGTTTACAGTTCAGTGTTTACCGTTTATCGACAGTACTTCGATCCATAAACAGTTACGAGGTACCGAAAAACTTTGGCTTTGGGATACCCGGCTTTGAACTGAAAAACTACTCCTTAACAATAGTAAACTCTACCCTTCTGTTTAGCTTACGCTTTTCAGGGTCGTCGTTATCGGCAATTGGCTTGTTCCCTCCATAGCCTTTGCCTGACACTCGTTTAGAGGAAATGCCGTGCTTTACGAGGTATTCCTCGACTGCTTCCGCACGTTTTTTAGAAAGCTTCAGATTATGTTTGGGCAACCCTCGATTATCAGTATGTCCCTCAAGCCTGATCTTCATGGAAGGATTTTGCTTCATCAAGTCCACAACCAGGTCAAGCTCTTCGTATGAACTCTCCAGGATATTTGGTGTAGACTGTTCAAAAAGTACATTTTTGAGGTTTACAGTGGTTCCTACAGAAATGGGTTGTAGGGTATAATTCATTTCTACCAGTTTCATCTCACTGGTATATACATCCAGGGTTTCCCGCTTACTTATATAACCCGGAGCATCTACCCGAACTTCATAAACGCCGGCAGCCGGTATACTGAGAGAATAATAGCCATTATCATCTGCTGTAGGTACTTCTTTTTTGAAGCTGTTCTTTCCAGCCACCGTTACAATGGCATCTATGTTTTTATTGCTATCTGCATCCAGCACCTTGCCATAAACAGTTATCGCATTGGGTTCAGCAACAATTGAATCCCTTGCTACCTCTACGATCTGTATTCCCGTGTCCAACTCAGTTACAGGTTCACTGATCTGCATTAGTGAGTCTACCGGCTTCTCGGTGTAGATTTTGAGATCGCTATAACCATCACTGTTGATGGTTGAGGAATACAGGGCAAAATTCTCATAAGTTCTATAGTATTTTTCCCGCCCCTTGGTGTTTACCACTTCAAGTGGTGAGGGTGTGCTCCAGCTTCTCCAGCTATCATCGAGCCTTTCTGACATAAAAATGTCGCTACTACCCTTGCCACCCAGTCCGTTGGAGGAAAAATATAACGTCTTGCCATCGTCAGATAAAAAAGGTGAGAACTCCTGAAACTTGGTGTTAACCGTACTTCCGAGGTTTTTAGGCTCTCCCCAGCTTCCGTTATCCTTTTTAAGAATTACATAGAGATCTTCTCCTCCTTTGGTACCATAGGATTCCAGGGACATCACCAGGACTTTTCCATCCTTAGAGATATATCCCCCAACATTATCAGATAAATTTTTATAATATGGAATATCTATATCTGTCGGTGCAGACCATCCTTTGCCTTGCTTTGATGCTTTAGCAATGCCCTGGGTACGTACTATACCGTTGGACTCGGTATAATGATTATGAAGGTAAATAGTAGAACCGTCTTTAGAAAAACCAATTACACCATTCCATTCTTTATTATTAAGGCCTCTGGCATTTTTAGGTGCCGACCATTGACGATCAGCGGTAAGTGTACTGTACCAGATATCCCCCTTATCTATTGTGCCTCCTACATTCTCCGGATGATGACTCCTGGTAAAGTATAAGACCTGTCCATCAGGACTAAGTACCGGATTTTGTTCATCATAAATGCTGTTTATGTTTGCAAATACCCGGTCTACACTCTGAGCTATTGAAGAAGTTACGCTTAAAACCAACACCAGCACTCCTGAGATACTCTTCCTTATCATATGAGAATTCAACGAAAGTCAATCAATATTATTTTCTAATTTCAGCACTAAGAACGGCTTATCGGTGGAATAAGACAAGGTTTTGGTAAGGCTTTTATGGAACATGCTGCCGAGGAACCCTCTATGCTTTTTATAAACCACCAGAAGATCGCTGTTTTCATCCTGCATAAACTCTTCAATACCCAAACCGATGTCGTCTTTAAACCTTTTGTTAACGAAGTTTATCTTTTTATATTGAATGAAGCTCTTCAACTCTTCAATAAATTCATTATAATTTTCTTCGTCATCTCGAAGGTTAATGTGTAGCACACTTATTCGGGCATCAAAAAGAGTGGCAAACGAAATCACCTCCTGAATGGCCATTCTGTCCTCCTTCATAAAATCGGAGGCATAAACTATCTTATTAAAGCCACTATACGATGCGCTTTTTGGAACGCATAATACAGGCACTTTGGCTTTTTCTATAACATCTTCAGTATTACTGCCAAAAAACACCCCCTGCACACGGCTGATCCCGGTTGTCCCCATCACTATAAGATCATACTGCCCTTCCGTGATCATGTCCAAAATGCGGTCTGTCAGCTCTCCAAGTTCCATCTGGTAATCGCAATTAAGCAGCCCCTCGGGTTTATAGTCTTCATTGATCTGATCAGCCAGCGTCTTGAGTTTGGTGGTAGCCATACCCAAAAGTTCTTTAAAAGACCGACCTATTGAAGCTTCACCAACTATCTTATTAAAGTCGCTTTCAGTAAAAACATGTACCAGTGTAACCGTTGAGTGGAACTTCTTGCCGATTTCCACTGCAAACTCTATGGCATTCAGCGAAGTATCGGAAAAATCTACGGGACATAATATCTTGTTCATTGACACAAATATACTATTTAGAATACAAAGTTTTATAAGTGTTATTGCCTTTGCTCACCCAAGGATTATCTTTTATAGTATACCGCCAGGGCAGTAAAGCATCTTCCTGCGCATAAGCCACCCCAATTCTTGGTGATTCATCTATACCTTTGCGGTCAATACCATTGTCTTCCAGCCAGATATCATCCTCAAAAAGTGTGGTCTTATCATGCGTCAGATCTATTCCCAGAGCCTGCGACAACTTTCCCGGCCCGGAAGTCAAAGCAATGGTCTCCCGTTCAAACCCACGCCTGTGGAGCATGGTTTCCATTCCTTCCACCGGTTCTACTGCCCTTATCAAAACAGCCTCGGCAGTACCCTCATTGTTGGTAACAATATTAAAGAGCTTATGGATACCATAGCATAAATAAACATAACAAGTCCCTCCGTCACGAAATAAGGTCTCAGTGCGTGCCGTTCTGCGATTATTATAGGCATGGCAGGCTTTCTCGGTATAGGAATACGCTTCCGTTTCTACAACAATTCCTGCAGTCAGTTGTTTATCAAAATTTGTGTAAAGGGTTTTTCCCAAAAGCTCACGGGCCACTTCCGTCACGGAGTCTCTCAGAAAAAATGATTTATCAAGCTTCATCTACTTCCTTGTTTTATTGTCAACAAAATTCTCTAATTTTCGTTATTGAAATTTGAAATTTAACCAAACCATATTTAACATGAAAAAATCAATACTAACTGTACTGGCATCGTTCTTTTTTATTGCAGGAGCTATGTCACAGATTAGCACACCACAGGCAAGCCCTGCCGGCTCTGTTTACAGTAAAGTCGGACTTACTGATGTTACCATCGATTATTTCAGACCAAAAGTAAAAGGTCGAAAAATCTTCGGAGAGGGCAAAGATTATTTACAACCTTACGGTGAAACCTGGAGATCAGGCGCTAACTCCGGATCAAAGCTTACTTTAAGCACTGACGTTCAAATAGCAGGCACCAAAGTTCCGGCCGGAGAGTATCTGATATTTACTGTGCCAGGCAAAGATGAGTGGAAGTTCATGCTTTACTCAGACCTAAGTATAGGTGGCAATGTATCTGCCTACGACAAGAAAAATGAGGTTGTAAGTGCCACAGTGAAACCAACTAAACTTGGCCAAAAAGTAGAAACATTAACTTTCAACATTGCTGACATCAGCGAAGACAATACGTCTGCAAACATTCAGCTTGCATGGGACGATGTATCTATCAAAGTACCCATGAAAGTAGAATTTGACGAAGTGGTGATGAAGGAGATTGCTGCAAAAACAAAAGTAAATCCTACAAACTACATCGTTGCTGCAAACTACTACTACAACACGGGCAAAGACCTGAATCAGGCTCTGGAGTGGGTGAATATGTACCTGGCCGAGGGTGACAACTCAAAGCAATTCTGGAATGTACACCTGAAAGCTCAGATACTAGCCAAAATGGGTAAGAAAAAAGAAGCCATTGAGACTGCTAAAAAGTCTATTGAAGCAGCAAAAGCCAGCCCTCAGGGTGACTTTGGTTATGTAAAAAGAAATGAAGACCTGATTGCAAGCCTGAAGTAATCCGGTAATTCTGTAAAGTTTAAAACGGCTGGGGCTATTTGCTTCAGCCGTTTTTTTTATTTTTCGTTTGAAGGGGGATCAAACGTTAAACCTGTGGAGTAAATGGATTGGAAAAGTAAAGCAAGTAAAGTGAAACTTGCTGCTGAAAATCAGTAAACCGAGCTTATTGTTATATTATACACCTTTGTCTACTGCTTTTGCCGATTGCTATTAACAACTCTCTGTCAGCAAAGAGGTAAAAACTTTAGGGGCTCCCCAGAAATTACGCTTGACCCTTGAAGGGTTGGCATAGCCCCAAGGCCACAAAAGTGTCCATAGCGATAATTCCCTTTAGATTAGTCATTAATGTCTCACAAGACAAAGTAACCAGCGTTTGAGTCGATTAATACGTGGGGACTAACAATGCCATCCATTAACAATTCTTTCCCAATTATTTTAGGCTATTCTATGTACACATTTTTCTGGTTGGGTATTTGTCTGGAATGACAGCGAACAAAGCCAAATTGGAGCGCTTTACTAAACTTCCAAAAGTTTGGTAAAGCTGAACTGTTCAAAGTACCATCAGGCCAAAGGTAATGTCTCAGTCCTACCCACCGCTGATTTGAATACTTTGTCAATACAGCGCAGATGTTTTGATCGATAAGTTTGCCGCACTGTCATCGCAGGGTTGTTCTTACCCTTAAAATTCTCCTACAAACCCTCTGCACAATAAAGAAAGCCTAAATGATTAATATTAAGCCGTGTGCCCGGAGTTACTGCTTCCGTTGACTCCTGATAATATAAGCTGTAACAACATCGAAATCAGAACCACCAGAGCGCAGCCTATGGCATTGTACCACAGATAGCTGATTTCAAAAGTATAGAAGCTCACAATAACGATAATCTGGGCAATTACAGCCGCAATAAACACGGCATTGCCTTTCACAAACTTGACAAAAAAGGCCACCAAAAAGATTCCCAGAATGGTACCGTAGAATATTGAGCCTAAAATATTGACGGCCTCAATAAGGTTTTCCAGAAGACGGGCAAACAGTGCAAAACCAATGGCCACAATCCCCCAGAAAGCGGTTAGCAGCTTTGAAGCAATTAAATAATGTTTATCTGAACCTTCTTTTTTAATCAGTCTTTTATAAAAATCAACCGAGGTAGTAGAACCAAGTGCATTTAGCTCTCCGGAAGTTGATGACATGGCAGCGGAGAAAATCACCGCAAGCAGTAATCCAATAACACCCTTCGGCAGATAATTCATGATAAAAGTAAGGAATACATAATCAGAATCTTTGGTTTCCACCTCCGGATCATTGGCAAGCAACAGATCTTTCAGTTCTCCTCTGATTTCTTTGGCTTCGGCATCGCTTTGCTGAACCTGCGCTGTTAATGAAGCCACTTTTTCGGATTCATTTTTATCCATGGCTACTACCAGGTCTTCCAACTGCTGCTTTTTTACTTCAAAATTCTGATTGTAGGCACTTTCCAGTTGCTCCACCTGATCACGGTATTCAGTACTGTAGATCTGCTCCATTTCGGCCTGCTTAAAAAACAGAGGCGGCTGCACAAATTGATAAAAGACGAATACCATTACACCTACAAACAGGATAAAAAACTGCATAGGCACTTTCAAAATGGCATTAAAGATTAACCCCAACCGGCTTTCAGCTACCGAGGTACCGGTAAGATATCGCTGTACCTGCGATTGGTCCGTACCGAAATAAGAAAGCGCCAGGAACAAGCCACCGGTAAGACCTGTCCAGATCGTATACCTTTTTTCAGGGTTCAGGGAAAAATCAACAGCTTCAAGCTTACCCATTTTACCGGCAATATGAATGGCGTTGTTAAAGGACAGGTAATCGGGCAAATAATCAATGATCATGAAAAAAGCAATGAACATACCTCCCATGATCACCGCCATTTGATATTTCTGAGTCAGACTGACCGCCTTGGTACCTCCGGAAACCGTATAAATAACCACCAGTACGCCTGTAATAAGTATGGTGAGTGAAAGGTCCCACTTGAGCATGGTAGACAAAATAATAGCCGGTGCATAAATAGTAATACCGGCAGCAAGTCCGCGCTGCACAAGAAAAAGAAAGGCACCTAATGAGCGGGTTTTCAGGTCAAACCTGTTTTCCAGAAACTCATAAGCGGTATAAACCTTGAGTTTGTAAAAAATGGGTATAAAAACTGCAGAAACTATGATAATGGCAATGGGGAGCCCAAAATAGTTTTGTACAAATGCCATCCCCGACTCATAGGCAAGGCCTGGTGTAGATAAAAAAGTGATGGCACTGGCCTGGGTTGCCATTACTGACAATCCGATGGTGCCCCATTTCATTGAGTTGTCGCCCAGGAAATAGTCATTGATGTTCCTGCTGCCCCTGCTCTTCCATACACCATATACTACAATAAACAATAATGTACCCAGCAGTACTGTCCAGTCAATTAAGCTCATGAATAATGGTTAGTGAAAAGATAGAAGAGTATGATCAAAAAAACCAGGTTGCCCAGCACAAGAAGGTACCACCCCTTCCAGCTTTTAAAAAAGGGGGCCTTTTCTTCTGTTTTCAATTCCTTGTTGGGTTCGGTCATCAGTAAAATTTATCAGGGTTTATTGGCTTCTGCCTTTGACTCGGCATTTCCTAATGAAACAAGGTTTACGAAGATCCTATAGGCTCCGGGTACGCCGGCAGGAAGTTCCCTGAACCATGAATACCCGGTGTAGATGTAGTACCCTTTCCCGTACTTGGCCACCAGCAACCCTCCATTTTTGTCTTTTTCGCCTTTATCGTGGCTTGATAACAAAGCAGTATAGTTTTTATCCCATTGATCCGGGAAGTAAAGCCCACGCTCCTGCACCCAGTCTTCAAAATCCTTTTCGGTTATCTTATTGGGTGTGCTCATTGCAGGGTGCCTGGGTTCCAGTATCTTCACTTCGGCATTTTCATCGGCAACCCTGTCCCTCGACAACTCAAGGGGATAAGGAGCAAAATGGTCTGTTTTCAACCTGAAGTTCGTATTGTACTGAACAATGAGGGTGCCTCCCTTATTTACATAATCCAGCAGGTCATTCATATAGAAGTTGATCCTTTCATTAGTATTCAGTGCGCGCACCCCAAGGATCACTGCATCCAGCTTATCCAGATTTTCCGGGGTGATCTCATCTTCCTTCATTTCCCAAACTTCGTAACCTATCTCCCTCAGAGCCGCCGGGATGGCATCTCCGGCCCCCTGAATATATCCTACCAGTTCACCGTGTTTTTCAATGTTGATCTTTACCACTTTGGCTTCAGCTTCCGGCATGAGCAATTGTGTTGGGATATGCTCATAGTCAACAGTTATCAGGCTGTTGCTGTAGGTCTTTCCATTCATTTGCATTACAGCCTTTATGGCTCCTGTACTCTGCTTATCAGGAGGGGTAAGCCTGAAATAGAATTTCTTCTCCTCTCCTTTGGCAGTCAGTTCATAATTTTGTTCGGCAGGACTTACTTCCCAGCCTTCCGGCACCTGCAACTTCACATTACCTGATACGCCTGCTTTACCTGCTTTTAAGGTAACTTCCACCTCTTTGGATGCCGTTTTTGAAAAGATATACACCGGCTCGGCAATATTGGCAAACACAGGAGGAGTGATCACAAATGGCCTGTATTGCTCTCCTTTTACGGGATCATTCCATTTGTATACCACCGGTACCGTGTAAAGTATCTCCTGCCCTCCTATTTCCAGAATAAACTTAACAGGAATGGCAGGATCATTTTCAGGAGTACCGATCAAATGCAGATCGTCCACCTTATACATACCCAGCGTACCCTCTTCACGCAACCAATATGGTTTGGAATACTCTCTGTCATCAGGGATATCAAGGGTGGTTTTAAAAGTAATGTCTTTATTCTCTGCTAATTCAAGATTGGCAACTGTATCTGCAAGGGCATTGTACTTCACTTGCTTTAACCTTGCACTAAATACCGACCTGTTGATAGCCTCAACTGTCAATGTGATTTTATCTCCGGGTGTGACAGAGTAGTCATCAGCAACAACTTCAAGGTACAAGCCCATCACTGATTTAATTAATTCGTCAACCTGCCCAAGCTTTAACGCTTTCCAATAGGGGTCTTTGAGTTTTGAAATTTCACTTCTAGCTTCCAGCAACTGGGGCATAATAGCAGCCGGACGGGTTGGATCATAAGCCGCTATCGTTTTTTCAACAATGTTGCCTATCTTTTCTCCTCCTTTTACCCTTTTCCATGAGGTATCAATACCTTCAAAAATGTCCTTTTCAGCTTTTTCCCCAGCTACATACTCTAAAAACTCAAGCTGCTCTCCCCTGCTTCCGCTCGATCCGAAGCCCTGGCTTTTGTGCTGGCTTCTGCTTAAGGCGGCAATCTCTGTGTATGATTTACCAAGCAATGGATTATAACCTCCCACGTCAATGGTCAGTACCCCGGGAGTATCAGCATTGATCTCAGGGCTCCACCATCTACCGGTATTCATATATAATCGCTTTGGCTTCCAGGTGTTTACATATTGAAGTTGTTCCGGATACTTGCTTTTATCCGCAGCAAGATCTATGGCTTCTTCTGCCATGATCGCAGAGGTGGTATGGTGTCCGTGTCCGGCACGTTCGTCAGGCGGAAAACGTGTGATAATCACATCAGGCCTGAAATTTCTGTAAACCCACACTACATCAGAAAGCACCTCATCCCTGTTCCATATTTCCTGGGTTTCGTCTGCTGATTTAGAATAGCCAAAATCGTTGGCCCTTGAGAAATATTGCTGTCCGCCGTCAATACGTCTTGCAGACAATAGCTCCTGGGTCCTGATTACACCCAGCGCTTCCCTGATTTCAGCCCCTACGAGATTTTGTCCTCCGTCACCACGGGTCAGGGACAGATAGGCTGTATTGGCAAGCCTTTCGTTGGAAAGGTAAGATATCAACCGGGTATTTTCATCATCAGGATGTGCAGCTACATATAGCGCATTACCTAAGAAATTAAGTTTTTTAAGCTTAAGTAAAATTTCAGCGGCATTGGGCTTTTCAGGTTTTTGAGCCTCAGCGGTAAATACCACACAAAGCAATAACAGCAGGTATACTTTTCTCATAAACT
>NZ_SMLW01000528.1:15308-16558 GCF_009711405.1 Fulvivirga kasyanovii
TTATACAATGTCTTAGCACATTAAGAAACATTAACGCTAACGACTGCAAAGATTAAAGGTTTGGAGAACAATTCAAGAAAAAGACCAAAAATTACAGGAGTGGCACCTCATTTTGGGAATGATGTGGTTTGGAATATGGAACTACGATAATGATGGTAACTGACTACTTAGGGCAAGCCGGGTGGTAATCGGTATTCAGTGTAAAGGTGATCGGTAAACTTGAGAACAATAGACCGTAAACGAGTAAACCGTGAATTATGAATTGTAAAAACTCCCGAAGCTCTGAGAGCTCCGGAAGTCTCTTTCACTTATGGCAACTCGTTATTTTCTATTTCGGCTTTTTCTGTTTTTCTGGTAAGTACAGACTGAGAGAGCCTGGAGTCACTTTCATAGCCCTTTTTAGACTTTTTACTGGCTCCCCTCGTCCCGGGAAGTAATCTATTCACGGCCTCAAAAGCTGAAATGGTCAGGCTTGGAGCAATACCATGAATAGCTTCGGCTAATTTTGCAGGGAAGCTAAGTGTTAATGAGCTGTCGCCATTTTCAAGGGCCTTAATGATCTGACTGGCGGCCTTTTCAGCACTCATAGAAACTACAGGCAAAGAATCAGAGATCTTAAACCATGCATATTCCTCTTCATGGCGCCCTTTTACATCAATATTCCTCGGGCTTCCCGTTCTCATTAATCCGGGGTACACGGTTGTGATCTTTATTTTATCTTTTTTC
The DNA here is from genome assembly GCF_009711405.1 of Fulvivirga kasyanovii. Lineage (GTDB taxonomy): Bacteria > Bacteroidota > Bacteroidia > Cytophagales > Cyclobacteriaceae > Fulvivirga > Fulvivirga kasyanovii. Next base: position 16,035 of record NZ_SMLW01000528.1, read on the forward strand.
AATTCTGCTGTCATACCTTCCGAAAGGCCTGCTAGTGCGTATTTACTGGCATTATAGGGCAGCAGGTGTGGAAAACTGACTTTACCTCCAATAGAAACAATATTGACCACCCTGCCTCCTTTTCTCTTTTTCATACCAGGCAGCACTTCTTTCATTACATAAAAAGGCCCCCAGAAGTGAACTTTCATAGCATTTTCAAAGTCCTGCTCCGTCATAGTTTCCATTGGCCCTACCTGGATAATGCCGGCATTATTGATAAGTACGTCCACAGGCCCCATTATGCTTTCTGTTTCATCCATCATTGTCCTTATCTGCTCCTTATCGGTAATGTCACAGGGTATGGCCAAATAATTTTGGGTAATTGTAGACAATTCGTGTGCTGCAGCACTTAGTTCTTCCTCATCCCTTGCGCAAACAACTACCTTTGCCCCCTTTTCTGCCAATTGTCTGGCCATTACTATCCCTAAACCCCGGGAACCTCCGGTGATCAACACCACTTTATCCTTCAGATTGTATTTTGTAAT
>NZ_SMLW01000219.1 GCF_009711405.1 Fulvivirga kasyanovii
TTACAGTGCAAACATACAAAAAAAAGATTAATACGTTAACCTGTCCTATATTATTAGTGATAAAACATCTCACTCTATCAGACTCAGCTTCTCATAGATTACCGCTTTAGATCTTTCAAACACTTCTCCACCAAACTCTTCATTGTCCAAAGAGATTATAGTGACGTCCTTCACACCCATCATACCAAAGATGAACTTCAAGTACGTGGTTTGGAAATTCATATGCTCATTCGGCTCATTTTCTCCATATCCCGTATCGCCCCGGCTGGACAGAATGAATAGCTTCTTATTTTCCAGTAACCCAACATAATCACCATCTGGTTTGCCAGACCTGAATTTCCAGGTTTCATTGATCCGCATGATCTGATCTAAATAGGCCTTTAAACTGCTTGGAATAGACCAGTTGTACATGGGAGTACCTATCACATAGATGTCATGCGCTTTTAGCTCTTTTACAAGTTCATTGCTCAATTCAACACCCTTCTGGTTCGCCGCAGTGCGCTCTTCCGGCTTCACAAATGCACTGGCTATCCATGCCTCATCGACCGGAGGAATAGCATTCAACCCTACTTCCCGGTGTGTAAAAGAATCGTTTGGGTGTTTGGCTTTCCAGTTCTCAACAAAAAGTTCGGTTAATTTTCTACTATGCGACCTCTTGCTTCTCACACTTGCGTTAATAATTAGTACTTTGCTCATCGTATCTGCTTTTTTGTTTGAAAAGCAAAACTCACGCATGTGTCCTTCAAAAAAATTGAACTAGATCAAGGAAGTTTTCTTTTTTCTGATCCGACTTAAAAACTCTGCCGAAATACCTAAGTACGACGCCAGCAGGTACTGAGGTACACGTTTTGCAATTTGTGGGTATTGGGTTAAAAAATCATTATACCTTTGCTCCGCATCATAAGCACTATGTAGAATGATCCGCCGCTGTAGGCTTCCGATATAACCTTCCGATATGATCCTAAAGTATTTTTCCAGCTTAGGTATAGCCGTTAGCATCTTTTCAAACGACTGATAATGGATTTGCAGCAACCGTGTCTCCTCCAAAGCCTGAATGCTGTATATCGATGGGGTTTGTTTTTGAAAACTGCTGATATCAGTAGCCCACCAGTCATCTATGGCAAAATATAAAATATCTTCTTTACCGCTTGCCAGATCGATGTAAAATGCCTTTAGTGAGCCCGATATGATGTAATTATCAGTTTTACAAACCTGTCCGCTTCTCAGCAAATAATCACCTTTGTGAAGAACCTTTTCAACCCAAAAAGTTTCAAACAACTCTTTCTCCCCGGAGGTAAGAGTTACGTGCTTCGATATGTTTTTAATGAGCTGTAGATGCATTCAAATGTTGGCTAATATTCCCGAAGAAGGCAACAAGGGTTGATATTAACTTTCCCTAAGCCTTCTTTAACATTACGATAAGCCAGGCGGACGGTTTCAATGCTTTATCTAATCCTCAATGGCTTCAATGCCCTGCTGTTTAAGTTGCTCAAGGTGATCCCTCATGGCTTGGAGCTGTTCCGGCGGGTGTCCCTGCCATTCCGTTACTTCACCAACTACACGGAGCGCGTGCCGGGTACGGTAAGATTTGGTTGGGTTTCCCGGAAATTTCTTGTCTGTCAAATTGGGATCATCCTCATATGGCCCCGTAGGCTCTACAATGTAGATCCTGCCGGAGTTTTCCCCCACAGCCAACTCAGCTCCCCAAATGGCCGCATCCATGGTAGCCGTGAGGTAAACGTACTTGGCCTTCTTCCTTTTACCATAGTTTGAATTAAAACCCGGAGCTATCAAATCCCCCGGCTTCAAATTGGCCTTGGTGCCATGGTACAACTGCATGCCATGGGCTGGCATTGTTTCGTTATTGTTGCTGTCTTGCTTCATACCACCTGTTATTTATTGATTGAATTTGTTATTGGTTTGGTTCATTAGCGCTATAGCTTTGGTGAAGTAACTTTCTATAGTCTTCATTTCATCGGCTGAAAATGATGCAATTAATTTTTCCGACTCTTCCTGAAATTCCTTGTAAAACGGTTCCAAAAGGGCCATTATCTTTTCAGTATCAGGCACAATAATGACCTTTCTTCTATCCCTCTTATCAAGCTCCCTTTTTACAAGGCCTTTTTCTTCAAACCTGTCTATCAGCCCCGTAACAGCCCCTGTGGTCAACTCTGTTAATTCTGCAAGCTCACCGGCAGTCAGTTTACCTCTTTGCAGAAAAAAGCCTAAATATTTGTGATCAGTCCCAGAAAATCCGGCCTTTCTGGCAACCGTCTCATGCATACGGATTGAAGTGTACGCATACTGCTGGCTCAATTTCCGCACTGTTATAACTACATCATCAGTCATTTTTATCTTATCAACTAATTATCTTAGTTACAAAGATAATATAAATAACCTGGTTCAATTAGCTTTTGTAATTACAATT
>NZ_SMLW01000297.1 GCF_009711405.1 Fulvivirga kasyanovii
AAGACAAAGTGCTCATAATAGAATCTGACGAGACTTTTAAATCTTTGCAGGACAAACTATACGATCTGAACTATGTTCAGGATCTGGTGTCGTTTAGCTTTCTTGCCAAACTGATGGATTATGACACCCAGATCAAACCAGGCAGGTATCTGATAAAAGCAAATTCTGCAAACCTGGAGGTACTCCGTATGTTGAGGGCGGGACTGCAGCAGCCGGTCAATCTCACTTTTAATAACATCAGGCTGAAAGAAGAGCTGGCAGACAGGCTTACCAGGAATATTGAGCTGACACCTGAGGGGTTTAATCAAGCCTTGAAACACTATATAAACACCAATAAAGATGGTTTTAATGACAATAATATCATCAGTATGTTTATACCCAACACCTACCAGGTGTACTATGATATTTCAGGGGAGGAGCTTGTTGAAAGAATGCATAGCGAGTATGAAAAATTCTGGAATAGTGAGCGAAGACAAAAGGCCAAAAATTTAGGGCTTACGCCGCTGGAAGTATCTACTTTGGCTTCCATTGTGCAGGCTGAGAGCATAAAAAAGGATGAAAGCGCCAAAATAGCAGGCTTATATATCAACCGGCTTCAGAATGGTATTGCTTTACAGGCAGACCCTACGCTGGTTTTTGCTTCCGGCGACTTTACCATCAAGCGGGTGCTTAATGTGCACAAAGACATTGATTCTCCTTATAACACCTATAAATATCCCGGTTTGCCTCCCGGCCCGATCAATATGCCATTTATACACTCCATAGATGCGGTATTAAACTATGAAGACCACGATTATCTATACATGTGTGCAAGAGAAGATTTTTCCGGATACCACAACTTTGCGAGTAATTATAATGAACATTTGAGAAATGCTGCCCGATACCAGAGGCAACTGACTATTGAACAGCGTAAAGCAAGAATGAACAACAGTAACTGATGTTTGAGCAAACTACCCAAGTAAGAGTGAGGTATGCCGAAACAGACCAGATGGGTTATGTTTACTATGGCAACTACGCCACTTATTTTGAAGTGGCCCGCGTTGAAAGCCTGAGAAGTTTGGGGCTTAGCTACAAAGAGCTTGAGGATCAGGGGGTAATGATGCCTGTACTGGAAAATAAATCGAAATATCTGGCACCTGCCAAATATGATGAGCTTCTTACTATCAAGACGACCATCAAAAAGAAACCTGCCGTAAGGATACAATTTGATTATGAAATTTATAATGAATCTGATAAATTGATCCATATAGGTGAGACGGTTTTGGTTTTTGTAGATATGAAAACCGGAAAGCCCTGCCTGCAACCAGAGGTGATGGCAAAACTGCTCAATCCTTTTTTCGACTAAATGAAGAAAAGAATAACCAACTATATTCTTGAGAGCAAGTATTATCACGGGCTCATAGACCTTCTCAAACGGATCAGGTTCAGAAGTTATGATGACCTTACACTTTACGAGATCATAACCGTTTTTATTGGCAAAATCAAGAAAGACGAGATTGTAGAAAGAGCAAATGCTGTTGCGTTCAATTTTACCGTGGCGGTATTTCCTGCTATCATTTTTCTCTTTACACTCACGCCCTACATTCACCAGGTGATCCCGGGGGTGAGCAAAGATTCCATAATGCAGTTTATCGGTGATATTATGCCGGAGAGCATGTATGAAACAGTTTACGCTACCGTGGAAGATATTGTGGGCAATACCCGTGGCGGACTATTGACTTTTGGTGCGCTTTTGTCCCTCTACCTGGCTACCAATGGGATGATGTCATTGATGAAGGCATTTAACTCATGCTACAAAACCATCGAAAAAAGGGGCTTTCTTAAGATGAGGCTGGTGGCAACAGGACTTACCATAATGCTGGCTATTGTACTGATCCTCGCCAGTGTGCTTTTGGTAATAGGCAATGCTGCGGTGGATATTATCAATAACTTTCAATGGCTTGACATTGAAGACTACCTGATCTATATCTTCTTTTTGCTGCGTTTTGTAGTGCTTTTTATTGTGTTTTTTCTGGCTATCTCGTTTATCTACTATTTTGGCCCGGCGGTTCATTACAACTGGCGGTTTTTCTCGGTAGGCTCCCTGATAGCCACACTCCTGAGCATGGGCGTGACCTATGGCTTTTCATTCTACATTTCAAATTTCGCCACCTATAACAAGCTCTATGGCTCCCTGGGGGTGCTGATCGCTCTGATGATCTGGCAGGAGATACTTTCGATTGTTTTGCTGGTAGGCTATGAGATCAATGCAAGTGTACACCACGCTCACCGTATTTCAGGTATAGACGAAAGCAAGCTGGCAGGCTAACAAAAATTTGCTTAATATAGCTTCCCTATGATATCCAAAATTAAGATCCCGAATCTCAGGGAAACGCTTATGCTCACTGCAAAGACAGTGGCAAGATTCCCTTTGGCAACCCTGTGTGGTATAGTGGGCACGATAGCCATGTGCTACTACGTAGAGGTCGATTACCAAAACGATGACTTACAAAAGAAACTGATGAAGATCGTGATGGTCAGTGGCCTGGGTATTTCATTTTTTACGGCTTTGCAGCTCTTTGGTGAACACCTTAAAAGCAGGGCACTCCATTATGCAATTCAACTCTTAGGCCTCGTGTTGCTGTTACTTTATTATTTTTCGTTGCCCTTAGAGCTTAAAGTTGTTCATGGAGTACGGTTTGTGTTATTTGGGCTTGTGGCACACCTTCTGGTATCTTTTGCTCCATTCATTATCCATTTCAAAAGGCCGGGGTTTTGGTCGTACAACAAGCAGCTTTTCCTGCAGATACTCACGGCATTCTTCTTCTCCATGGTACTATTTGCCGGCCTTGCCCTGGCATTTCTTGCTGTTGAGAAGCTCTTTGATGTGGATATCAGGGATAAAACTTATTCCAAATTATTTTTTATTATAAGTGGCATATTCTCCATGCTGTATTTTCTGGGAGGTGTACCCAAAAAGGAAGAGGTCTTCCAGGATGAGGAGGCCTACTCCAAAGGCCTGTCAATATTCACCCAGTACATACTTATACCCCTGGTGGGTATATACAATATCATTTTATACCTCTATACATTTAAGATCATCATTCAGTGGGACTGGCCCAGAGGCTGGATAGCCTACTTGTTTGTCAGCTATTCGGTGCTGGGTATACTATCCTATTTACTTATTTACCCTGTAGTAGCCGAGAAAAGCAAAGTGTGGCTGCGGATATTCGCGAAAGGTTTCTTTATCTCACTCATTCCCCTGATTGTGGTACTTTTCCTGGCGGTTTACCTGAGGGCTTCCGAGTATGGACTCACGGAGAACCGGTATTTTCTTTTCGTGCTCGACTTCTGGCTGTTTGGAATCGGCGCCTATTTTATATTCTCCAAATCCGGCAATATTAAGCTGATACCACTTACACTGGCAGTAGTAATCCTTCTAACGTCCTTTGGGCCTTGGGGAGCATTTTCTATGTCCATCAACAATCAGGTGAGCAGGTTTGAAAAAATATTTAACGAAAAAGTAAAAGGGCCTGAGGAAAAACAGTTTGAAGACCAGAAAAACCTGTCGTCTATATTGACTTACCTGATGAGACGGGAAAGCCTTGATGAGGTGCAGGGGTATTTTAAGCATGACATCGACTCATTGAGAAAGGAAAAGTATGTGAGTATCGAAAACCTTCTGCTCCAGGAGTATAATTTGGAGTATGTCAATGAATGGGCTGACGAAGGGAACACGCTGCGAAGGTATTTTTCTTTTACTACGCGCACCAACTACGTTGCTGATATAAATCATGCTGTGTTTCTGAGGTTTGAAGACTATCAAAAGAGCAACTATAAAGGAGTGGCCATCGAAATTGATAAAGATGAACTTCTGATCAACATGTCGGACTCTGTAGGGTGGGAAGCTCAGATCAGTATTAAGTCATTGGTACAGGATCTGGCAAAATTAAACAATAGCTACGTATATGATATGGAACCTGAAAAGATGGCCTTGCACGGAGAAAATGAAGCCATAAGCTACTCATTATATGTGCATAGCCTATATGTCGAAAGGGTTGCAGACGGGCAGTTTGCGCTTCAGAATATCGGGTTTGATCTATTTTTTACGAAGCGTAAATAAAAAAATTAAATTGTTGTTTGCGGAAAATAAATAATCATATACATTTGCAGTCCCATTCGGCAAAAGAGTTCGAATGACAAACATAGAGGAGTGGCAGAGTGGTCGAATGCGGCGGTCTTGAAAACCGTTGTACCGCGAGGTACCGGGGGTTCGAATCCCTCCTCCTCTGCATAAAGGAAAGGCCTTGGCTATTAAGCTGAGGCTTTTTTGTTTTTGATTTTATCAATACTCTTTGAGTAGTATGAAAAAAAACTTAAGATTGTAACAACAGTACTCGCCACGCTACCCATAAGAACAGCGTCCCAGGGCGAGTCTTTTGCTTTTATAGCCCCTCACTTGTTTATAGCCCCTTTATTTTATTTATTGAATTGTTTGGCTTATGCCTTTTGAAAAAATTGCGTTCACTATTAAGGAGCACATTGAGCTTCTAAAAAGTAGAGGGCTGGAAATAGAAGATGAGAAACAAGCCAGTCATCTTCTTAATCAGGTAAGTTATTATAGGTTGGCGGGTTATTGGTGGCCTATGCAGGAAGATAAGGTC
>NZ_SMLW01000570.1:0-4927 GCF_009711405.1 Fulvivirga kasyanovii
AAAAACGAACAAGCAGGTTTCCCTCAACGACTATAAAAGTTCCAAAGGTATAGTAGTCGTTTTCACCAGCAACGTCTGCCCTTACTCTGTTTACTACGAAGGGCGCATTACCCAACTCATAGCCGAATTCAAAAGTAAGGGTATACAGTTTCTGCTTATTAATTCACATACTGAAGCCAAAGAATCAGAAGCAGAAATGGCCAACAAAATATCAGCCTGGGGACTGAATGTTCCATATTTGGCAGACAAGGATCAAAAAGTACTTACCATGTTCGGTGCCCGTAAAAGCCCGGAGGTTTTTCTGTTAAAACCCAACGGTAGTTTTTCAGTTTTTTATAGCGGAGCAATTGATAACAACCCTCAGGTAGCCTCTGATGTGAAAGAACAGTACCTGAAAGAAAACATAAACCTGCTTTTGCAAGGGAAACCGGCCAAACCTGGAGGTCGCCCCATCGGGTGCATGGTCAAAAAAGGTTAAAGGCCAAGATCAGTACCTTTAGAGACCAACTGCAAGAGTGTTTTAATCTCCTCAGACTTTGAGTGATCTCCAATTTTGTCAAATGAATTAACCAGGTTTCTCAAAGACCTGAGCACAATATCCTGATTGCTGCAAGGCTGGTAAAATGTATCCTGCGGATTGATTCGAAGCTCTGCAATGTAATTATCTATATCTTCTTTTGAGAAAATCAGACCTCTGTTAAACGCATTGATATAGAACTGATTATAATTTTCATTCTCAGGCTTATAGGTAAGGATGAAAAGATTGGGCAAATTCACACCGTAGACAGGCATTTTGAGCTTTTGAGCCACAAGCATGTAAAGCACACATAGCGAGATTGGATTGCCTTTTCTGGTTTCCAACACCACATTGATCATAGAATTGCCCGGTGAATGAAAATTTTTAGTATTGGCACCAAATTTTAGCTTGTTAAAAATCACACTGTTCAGAAGCTTTACCTGGTCATACGGGTGAATATCCGTCTTAAACTCCAACCAGGCTTCGTAGTAGATCTGCTCCAGGTCCTGTCTTAGTTTTTGAAGCTCCAGGTCCGGATACTGGTAGGTGGCCACGAGCCACATTCCTTCCAAAAGATCATTGTTATCATCTTCAAACCAGGCCACAAGCTTACCTTTGAGAATGTCGAACTGCAGCACATGGATAAGATCCTCTATTCTGCTCTGAACCAGCGGGTTAAGGTTGCTCTCCCATTCAGTTTCGAGAAATGGTATAATTTCCTCTCCCAACGAAATTATTTTTTCTTCAACATGGGAAATGATCTGAGCATCTTCATCATCGAGCAAAGATACCAATGCCTTTAGTTCGTTCTCCTGCATATAATTTGGTGATGAATGAGAGGTTAAGGAAAGCAAGTTATACTTTGTTCCTTAACCTTTCATTTCAAAATTTAGTAATTTATTCTTTATTAAGTAATTATTCTGTGCAGAACATTCACCCGGCCGGATCAGGTCTGGATTACACCCACATTAAACTTCTCTACCGGAGCATGATTTGCAGCCTCAATACCCATGGAAATCACCTTCCTGGTTTCCAGGGGATCGATAATACCATCCACCCAAAGGCGAGCAGCAGCATAATAAGGGCTTAACTCTTCATTATACTTATCTGTTATTTCCTTAAGCAGGTTATCTTCTTCCTCTTTAGTAATCTCTTTTCCCTGTGCTTTTAGAGTAGCCACTTTGATCTGCAGGAGCGTCTTAGCCGCAGAGGCTCCACTCATAACCGCTATTTGAGCAGTAGGCCAGGCATATATCAGTCTGGGATCATAGGCCTTTCCACACATGGCATAGTTGCCTGCACCATAAGAGTTGCCGATTACAATAGTAAATTTCGGCACAGTAGAATTGGCCATAGCATTTACCATTTTGGCACCATCCTTAATGATACCACCATGCTCTGCCTTGCTTCCAACCATAAAACCACTTACATCCTGTAAAAAGACTAAAGGAATTTTCCTTTGATTGCAGTTCATAATAAATCTCGCGGCCTTGTCTGCTGAGTCAGAATAGATAACTCCGCCCATCTGCATCTCTCCTTTTTTCGACTTAACCACCTTCCGTTGGTTAGCAACAATACCCACTGCCCAGCCGTCAATTCGACCATACCCACATACAATAGTTTGGCCATAAAGGGCCTTATATTCATCAAACTCTGAGTTATCGACCAGTCTTTTTATTACATCAACTATATCGTAAGGTTTTACCCTGTCTGCCGGCAAAATCCCGTAAATCTCTTCCTGTTTTTCCTTAGGCAATGCAGCTTCTACACGATCAAACCCTGCAGACTCCGATTGCCCTATTTTATTGAAAATGGATTTGATATAGTCAAGGCAGGCTTCATCGCTTTCAAATTTATTATCCGTAACACCTGATATTTCACAGTGCGTAGTAGCTCCTCCCAGAGTCTCATTATCTATATCCTCACCAATGGCCGCCTTCACCAGGTATGAACCCGCCAAAAATATTGAGCCGGTTTTATCAACTATCATCGCCTCGTCCGACATTATGGGAAGGTAAGCACCTCCGGCTACACAGCTTCCCATGATAGCCGCTATTTGCACAATACCCATCGCCGACATTTTTGCGTTGTTCCTAAACTGTCTGCCAAAATGCTCTTTATCAGGGAATATCTCATTCTGCATTGGCAGGAATACTCCCGCACTATCTACAAGATATATAATAGGTATGTGGTTCTCCATGGCAATTTCCTGCGCACGAAGATTCTTTTTTGCAGTTATAGGAAACCAGGCCCCGGCTTTTACAGTAGCATCATTAGCCACAATCATGCATTGCCTGCCCTGCACATAACCGATACCAGTAACTACTCCACCGGAAGGGCAACCACCTACTTCCTGATACATACCTTCTCCGGCCAGTACACCTACCTCAAGAAATTCACTCCCTTCATCAATCAAATAATCAATACGTTCCCTTGCAGTAAGTTTTCCTTTTTTATGGTGAGACTCAATCTTTTTCTCGCCACCACCCATTTGGGTCTTTTTAACTTTGGTTTTAAGCTGATACAATAGCTGTTTAATGCTATCCTCGTTTTTATTGAATTCTAGATCCATTCAATTTATGGGGTTTAAATTTTCTGCAAGTTAGGTCATCAGGAAAAAAAATCAGCCCCTAACGCCGCTTAGTTTTCCTTTTCCTCTTTTCTGGCTGCTTTCTTTCTGTCTTTGGCTATTTTCTCTTTGCTTTTTCCTAGCGGAGCAAAGAAGTGCTTAGGTTGTGTATCTATATGGATCAATAATTTATCCAGATTCTCAACCGCCTTGTTAAGATTAACATATAAAGAATCGTTGTTAATGAGCTTACCTAGGGTGCCATCATTATTAGAAAGCCTCTCAATAGCCTGGTTCAGTTTAGCCAGAGTAGCATTGGCTTCGTTCACTGTCCTGTTGAGCTCCAGCCGCTTAAGTGAATCGCTAAAAGTAGTAAGATTATTGAGCATGGGCCTGGTGGTCTTCAAGGTAGTATTGAGTTCTTTTCCGACCTGGTCAAAGGTAGCTGTAATGTGATCCAGGTTTTCCTTTGTACCCGCTATGGTGGAATTTAGGAGCACAGGCGTCTTCTGAAATCCGTCCATCATGCGATTGAGTTTATCACTGTTACCGGTCAGGTTATCAAGAATAGCATTGATCTTCTTGATGGTAACTTCCAGACTATTGGCTACAGGTTGTGCACTTTCAGCTAAAATATCTGCAATACCCCTGTCCAGAACAGCAATTATGGTATCGCCCGGCTGATGTGGTTCTGCAATATCCCCTGTACTTAACAGAATGGATTTATTGCCTAGAAAATCACCGGTCAGGGTGGCTGTTGCCGAATCACCAAGGATAACATCACCACTGAGATCAAGCTCAACAAGGATTTGATTTTGTTTGTTCTGAAGAAGGGAAATCCTGCTCACTCTTCCTACCACAAAGCCGTTAACAAAAACAGGATTGGAAACATTAAGGCCGTCTACATTTTCATATATAGCATAGTATTTATCGTTTGACGAGAAAAAATCTATGCCTTTAAGGTAGTTAAACCCTAAATAAAGGATGGCAATGCTAAATACCATAAACAGGCCAACCTTGAGTTCCTTTGATACCTTCACGTATTCGTTTTTAGTTTAATGATTCTATATTGTTTTTGTAATCTCTGAACGCCCTGAATATTCCTGAGGCTATATTTGCTTTAACTGATGAATTATTAAGTTCTTGTTCTTCCTTCGGGTTTGTCAGGTAACCAATTTCTACCAATACACTTGGCATTGCTGTTCTCCACAAAACCCAGAAACCGGCCTGCTTTACTCCCCTGCTCCTTCTCCCGGCCCGTGTACCAAATTGCTCTTCAATTTTGCTCGCCAGGTACAGGCTATTTTCAATATATGCACTTTGTGTCAGAGAGAATAAAATATGTGATTCAGGAGAATTGGGATCAAAGCCTTCATACTTCTCCTCATACCCCTCTTCATAAAGTATTACCGAGTTTTCACGTTTGGCCACATCGAGATTGCCTTCGGTTTTGTGCGGCCCCATAACATAGGTTTCCGTACCATAAATACTACTCTTACTTACCGCATTTGCATGTATAGAGATGAATACATCCGCATGATTCTTATTGGCTACGTGTGCCCGCTGTTCCAGCTCAACAAATTTATCATCTTTCCGGGTATAGATAACCTTTACATCAGGCAGATATTCCTGTATGTATTTTCCAAGCTGCAAGGCTACATCGAGCGCTATGTCCTTTTCTTCACTAAACACACCGTGTGTACCAGGGTCATGCCCACCGTGCCCAGCGTCTATAACCACAGTTTTTACCGTAAAATCTGATCGCCTGTGCCCGTTGGATGAAGTTAGCAAGGTTATTGCTAGGAGAAGGAATACAATGGCAATATTCTTCACAATCTTTC
>NZ_SMLW01000570.1:5107-21269 GCF_009711405.1 Fulvivirga kasyanovii
AATTGTAAATTTTTCTCTAAAACCGAAAAATACGTTATATAAATTGGAATCATGCGGCTTTTCGAAGTATAGTTTACTTTGTTTTTTTTGGTTTTTCATCTCTATAGGTTACGCTCAAAATCCTGAACAAAAAATTAATTCCAGTAGGGAACTATTAGGCAAACAAACCTTAGCTGCTGATACTACCATTAACAGTGATAGCACTGCAATAGTTGCAGATACCCTGGCAACAGACTCAGTAGCAACAACTCAAGCTCCTGACAGCGACATTGAGACGACAATCAATTATTCTGCCAGAGATTCCATTAACTTTTCCGTTGATTCAAAGATCGTGAAGTTATATGGAGATGCCAAAATAGATTATGGCGCAATAAAACTTGAAGCCAATCATATTGTAATTGACTATAACAAAAATACATTAAGCGCTACGGGGCGTACTGATTCTCTGGGAAGAAAAATAGGTTATCCGATATTTAAAAATGGCGCAGAGGTTTACGAAACCAAAGACATCACTTACAATTTCAAAACGGGCAGAGCACGCATAACAGAAGTAGTAACCCAACAAGGCGAAGGCTATCTTCATGGTGAAACGGTATTCAAAAACCCTGAAAATGAGCTGTTTAGTATTAATAACTCATATACCACCTGTGACCTTGCCCACCCCCACTACCGGATCAGGGCAAAAAGAACCAAGGCCATACCTGACGACAAAATAGTATCAGGCCCTTTTCATTTAGAAATTAACGATGTACCTACTCCATTGGGCTTCTTCTTTGGCATGTTCCCGGCCAAAAATGAGGCTTCCTCCGGTATCATTATTCCATCTTATGGTGAAGAGAGAAGAAGAGGCTTTTTCCTGAGAGGTGGAGGATACTTCTTTGATATCAATGAATATGTTAAAGCAACGCTCCGCGGCGACATCTATTCCAAGGGAGGGCATGGCCTGGATCTGAACACTGTATATAAAAAGAGGTACGCCTATAATGGTAACTTCAATTTCACCTATACAAAACTAAAAGCATCAGACAGGATAGAAGATAACAGCTCTGCTAACGACTATCGCCTAACCTGGAGCCACTCACCGGAATCCAAAGGTACAAGCAGGTTTTCCGCTTCGGTAAATGCAGCTACTTCTACGTATAACCAAAATAACTATCTCGGTTTTGAGGTAGATCAGACTAACTCAAGGATAAATAACTTTACAAGAAAGCTGAGTTCGAATATTTCATATTCCAAGACCTTTCAGGGAACACCTTTCTCCATGGGACTTAGCATGCGACATAATCAGGACGTATCTACCCGGCAGGTTGACCTGTTATTACCTTCTTTAAGCTTCAACATGGCCAACGTTTATCCGTTCAGGGGAAAGTCAGGAAGCTCAAGCTCATGGGTAGACAAAATCAACGTAAGATATTCACTCGCCGGAACCAATGAAGTCACCAACAACCTGGGAAGAATTGGGTCTGACCCCGCGCAGGACAGTATTGCACCATTTAACTTTGACACCTTCGGCACATTCCTTGAAAACTCCGAAAAGGGACTTAAGCATACTATTCCATTAAGTACGTCATTTAAAGTACTTAAGTATTTTACTGCAACCCCCTCCATCAGCTATGAAGAAAAATGGTACTTCGAAAAATTACTTTGGGGGTTAAATCCAGAAAACCCTAACAATGCTATAGTTGTGGATACCCTTGATGGCTTCAACAGAGTTTATACCTACAGCCTTAGCACCGGGTTTAATACCAGACTTTATGGCACATATTTTTTTAAGAAAGGACGGGTTAAAGCTATCCGGCATGTAATGAACCCCAGCCTGTCCTTTTCTTACCAGCCAGACTTCAGCGATGAGAGATATGGCTATTTTGACCGCGTAGTGATACAGGAAGGAGAAAGAGCAGGCGAGGAAATTGTAAAATCAAAATATCAGGGATTCGTCTATGGAGGTCCGTCAACCGGCGAAAGCGGAACAATAGGCCTCTCTATTAATAACACTCTTGAAATGAAGGTCGACTCCAAACGTGATACTTTAGATCAGGCCGTTAAAGTACCTATCCTCAACAACTTCGGGTTAAGCACTTCCTATAACGTTGTTGCTGACTCCTTTAAGTTAGCTAATATTAGTATGAGGGCAAATACCTCTGTTTTTAATAAAAAGCTGAACATTAACGTCAATGGTACTGTCGATCCTTACGTGTACATTTTAGATAGCACTGGGGTCAATTCCAGAGACCAGTCAACTGTATACTACCAACACCGAATTGATAGATATACATGGAATAACGGACAGGGCATAGGCCAGCTTTCCAGTGCATCCATAGCCTTGAGCACAAATCTAAGTGCAAAAGGCAGGGAAAGTGATTCAAAAACAACAGATAGAATTAATGATTCGGCACTTAATGAGGAAGACAAACGGTATCTTCTCAATGACCCTGATACCTACATAGATTTCAGCATACCGTGGAATTTACGGGTAAACTATAGCTTAAACTACTCCAAGCAAGGGTTTAAGGATGCTACCATTACCCAAACCCTAAGACTATCCGGTGATTTTTCATTAACCGAAAAATGGAAGGTTACTTTTAATACAGGATATGACTTTGAGCAAAAGGACGTAACACCAACAACACTTGGAATATCCAGAGACCTGCATTGCTGGGAGATGAACCTTAACTGGACTCCTTTTGGAGTTTACACCAACTATAACTTTGTGATCAGGGTTAAATCGTCATTATTGCAGGACCTGAAACTCAACAGGACCAGAAGCTTCTACGACAACTAGTGGATTTTCAAGCTTAGCCTCAACTAATAGCCAGTCGGCAAGGCTTAATACGTAACGCTAAAAAGCAAAAACAAAAAAAGAGCAGCTCTCATGAAAAAACTGCTCTTTTATATATTATTTCAAAGATTTCAGGCTTCAATCCAGCCCTTCACCTCTTCCACGTCAGGATTTTTAACATCATTTAACTTCATCTTCTTCCTCATTCCACAAACATCATTAAAGAGTTTGTTAGGGTTAGACTCTTTGAGTTGCTTGATAGTTGTGATACCTAACTTCTGTATAATCGGGATCAAATCTTCTCTAACACCTGCTTTTTTATAATCCTCAGCAGTAGCTACCTTAGCTTTCTTCTCTGGTCGTAACTGAGGAAAGAAAAGCACATCCTGAATAGAGTTGGAGTTAGTCATGATCATACTTAATCTGTCAATCCCCACTCCCAAACCTGCGGTAGGCGGCATGCCATACTCCAAGGCACGTAAGAAGTCCTCATCAAGTGTCATAGCTTCTTCATCTCCCCGTTTGCCAAGCTCAAGTTGCTCTTCAAACCTTTTTCTCTGATCAATCGGATCATTCAGTTCCGAGAAGGCATTACATATCTCCTTACCGTTGGCAATAGCTTCAAATCGCTCTACCAAACCTTCTTTGGTACGATGTTTCTTGGCCAAAGGCGACATTTCTACCGGGTAATCGGTAATAAATGTAGGCTGTATTAACTGCCCTTCACATTTCTCACCGAAAATTTCATCGATCAACTTCCCTTTACCCATGGTTTCATCTACGGGTACATCCAATTCTTTTGCTGTTTTTCTAAGCTCAGCCTCATCCATTTCTGAAATGTCTATCCCTGTAAAATGCTCAATGGCTTCAAACATAGTAAAGCGCTTCCATGGCCTTTTAAAGTCAAGTACATTGTTTCCAACCTGCACCTTGGTAGTACCATGCAAATCCATGGCTACTTTTTCTATCATCTCTTCCACAAGATCCATCATCCAGTTGTAGTCTTTGTAAGCCACATACAACTCCACCTGGGTAAACTCCGGATTATGGAACCTCGACATCCCCTCATTCCTGAAATCTTTAGAGAATTCATAAACTCCGTCAAAACCACCAACGATCAGCCTTTTAAGGTATAGCTCATTCGCAATACGCAGATATAAAGTCATATCCAGCGTATTGTGGTGGGTTTTAAAAGGCTTGGCAGCAGCTCCACCGTAAAGCGGCTGAAGTATTGGTGTCTCCACTTCAAGGTAGCCACGCTCATTAAGGTATTCCCTCATGGAATTAACCAGCTTTGTCCTTTTTATAAAGGTATCCTTCACGTGAGAGTTAACAATTAAGTCAACGTAACGCTGCCTATACCTTAATTCAGGATCAGAAAACGCATCATGTTTTACGATATTGCCGGCTTCGTCCTTTGTCTCTTTTACAATAGGTAATGGTCTTAGAGACTTCGTTAATACTTTAAGTTCAGTAACATGTATGGATATCTCTCCAGTTTGCGTGGTGAAAACATATCCCTTTACGCCAATGATATCACCAATATCAAGAAGCTTTTTAAATACAGTATTATAAAGGGTCTTATCTTCACCGGCGCAGATATCATCTCTCCTCACATATATCTGAATACGGCCTGTAGAATCCTGTATTTCAGCAAAAGCTGCCGACCCCATGATCCTTCTGCTCATTAAGCGACCTGCGATGGAAATGTTCTTATAGTCAATCTTCTGCTTCTCATAATTCTCGTGAATCTCCCTGGCAGAAACATTAACTTGATATAACTCTGATGGGTACGGATCAACCCCCAACTCTTCCAGTTTTTTCCTGGCTTCTCGTCTTACGATTTCCTGTTCGCTTAACTGCATAGTGTTATTAATTACCTTTAAAACTTAATAAGCCGCAAAGATAGATGAAAGATATTACAATTGGTATTGTTTTATCCAATAGCACTTTTGGACAGCATATATAAAACACACTGGATGAAGCAGTAGAACAGTAGCGGATCAGTTTTCCCTTCTCTTCAATTCTTTTCTGATCAGCGACAGCTCCCGGCTGCTCTGTCCGGCTACCGAAGTGTTTTCTTCAGCACGTCTAAACAGATAAGGCATTACTGAATTCACCGGGCCATATGGAACATACTTCGCTACATTATAACCTGCCTTAGCAAGGTTGAAGGAGATGTTATCGCTCATCCCATAGAGTTGGGCAAAATACACCCTGGGGTCATTGTTGTTCATGCTGTGCTTCTCCATAAGCAACGCCAGATAATAATTGCTGTACTCGTTATGTGAGCCACATACCAGGCTTACCCGTTGCTTATTATCAATGCAGAATACCAATGCCTGGTTAAACTGATCATCGGTTGCCTCCTTATTTGGCTGGATCGGACTAGGGTAGCCCATTTCCTCAGCCCTGTCACGTTCCTTTTCCATATAAGCTCCCCTAACCAGCTTAGCTCCCAGATAGTAGTTATTCATAGCCGCGTAATGGAATGCCTTTCGCAGATTGTCCAGCATGCTTACCCGGTACATTTGATATGTATTGAATACAATGGCCTTCTTTTGATTGTATTTCTCCATCATCTCATAGGCCAGCGCATCTATAGGATCTTGTATCCAGGAATCTTCTGCGTCTATTAAAATGGGCACATCGCATTCAAAGGCATACTTACATACTTCATCCACACGTTTTTTAATGCGATCAAATGCAGATTTCTCTTTTTCATTAAGTTCTTTGCCTTCCTGTATTTTCTGAAAAAGCGTAGAACTACCTAAGCCGGTAGGCTTAAAGACACAAAACGGTATGTGCTTCGACTCTTTAGCTTTCGTAATAGTCCTCAGTATCTCCTGCTCGGTATCATTAAAGCAATGCTCATTTTCCTCTCCTTCAACGGAGTAATCCAATATCGTGCCTATACCATAAGTTGCCAGCTCATTGATAGTTTCCTGGCTCTCTTCTATGTTTTCCCCTCCGCAAAAATGCTCAAAAACGGTGTTCTTTATAATCGCCTTTATTGGGAGGTGTAGTTTTAGTGCCAGCTTAACTGAACCTGTAGCCACCTTAGATATAAAAGGGTTATTAACTACAGAAAACATAAGGTTAGCTTTTCTTAGGGCTTTGTCTGACTTGGCTTCAAATGCTACTGAAGTATCGTCAAAAGAGATATTAGATTTTAACTGCATAGGGGATTTTAAAATTCTCGGCTACAAATATATAAATTAACCATTTACGTCCTGTTTTTTTATTTTTTAAATATCTTTAATCCAGCAAAAAGCATCGGATTTAATCATGCCCACACAGTGCCCGGATTAGCGGCCAACAAACCGGTAAATGATAAGTGCATTACAGTAGTAAATTGCAGCGATTATGAAAAAGGATGAGTGGATAAGCCAGTTTCAAAGCCCATGGATCATTGCAGGCCCATGCAGTGCAGAGTCCGAAGAGCAGTTACTAAAAACAACCAAGGCAGTAGCCTCCTTAGGTATAGAGGTAATCCGTGCCGGGGTATGGAAACCTCGAACCAGACCAAACTCCTTCGAAGGGATAGGCATTAAAGCCCTTGAATGGATACAAAAAATCAAGAAAGAGCTTAATGTCAGGTTTATAACTGAAGTAGCCAGTGCTCAGCATGTAGAGCTGGCACTGAAACATGACCTCGACATGGTGTGGCTGGGTGCCAGAACCACTGTTAATCCATTTACCGTACAGGAAATAGCTGATGCTCTTAAAGGCACTTCTCTGCCTGTTTTGGTAAAAAATCCAGTCAATCCTGACCTGGCTTTGTGGATCGGGGCCATTGAAAGAATAGCAAATGCAGGTCTTAACGAAATTGGTGCAATTCACAGGGGCTTCTCTTCTTTCAGAAAATCTAAGTATAGAAATGAACCGGTATGGCAGATCCCGATTGAATTGAAAGCCAGCCTCCCGCACATACCCCTTATTTGCGACCCAAGCCACATAGGAGGCAACAGGAATATGATCTATGATATTTCTCAAAAGGCTTTGGATATGGGGTATGATGGATTGATGATCGAAACTCATCCCGATCCTGATAATGCACTAAGCGATGCAAAGCAACAAGTAACACCTGAGCAGTTAAACGAAATAAGAAGTAAGTTAAAAATAAGACAAACCACTTCTGACAACGTCTTATTCAAAACCAGGCTGGAAGAGCTAAGAAATAAAATTGACAGTGTGGATCATGACCTGATTGAAACACTCTCGATCAGAATGAAACTGATAGAACAGATCGGGGAATACAAAAAAGAAAATAATGTGACCATTTTCCAACTGGAACGGTGGAACGAGATCATAAAAACCAGACCTGAATGGGCCGAAGCACTGGATTTACGAAAAGAATTCATTGAAGAAATTTACAAACAGATCCATTCGGAATCACTAAGAAACCAAACCGAAATACTGAACAGACAAAAGCCGTGACTCTAAACAATATTATCATTACCGACAAAGCCCCGGAAACACTAAACGACATTCTGAGTAAGGAGAATTACAGTAAGATCGCCATACTGGTAGATGAAAACACGCTCGCCAATTGCTATCCATTACTTGAAGGTAACCTACCACAACATACGCTTATTGAGATCAAAAGTGGCGAAATAAACAAGAACCTGGACACATGTACTTATGTATGGCAAGCATTAACTGATCAAAGCTTTGACAGAAAGTCATTATTGATCAATTTAGGTGGTGGCGTTATTGGAGACCTTGGCGGCTTTTGTGCAGGAACCTATAAAAGAGGCATTGATTTCATTAACATCCCCACCACACTATTGTCCCAGGTCGACGCCAGTGTTGGAGGCAAATTAGGCATTGACTTCAATGGATTTAAAAATCATATAGGGCTGTTTCAGGAACCAAAGAATGTTATAATCGATAGAAGTTTTCTAAAAACTTTGCCCGAAAGAGAAATAAGATCAGGCTTTGCTGAGGTTATAAAACATCATTTAATAGCAGATAAAACCGGATGGCAAGGCTTGAAGAATCATCGCTTTAATGAACTCGATTGGTCAACATTAATTCCACACTCCGTTCAAATAAAGCACAAAATAGTTACAGAAGACCCACATGAGGGCGGCCTGAGAAAAGCATTAAATTTTGGCCATACCATAGGCCATGCAATAGAAAGTTATTTATTAAACAACGACAAGGGAATCTTGCACGGTGAAGCTGTTGCGGCAGGCATGATCTGCGAGGCTTATCTCAGTTATAAAAGAAAACTTATTTCTGAGACAGAGTTAAATGAAATCATACAATTTATACAGAGTATATATGAAAAAATAACCCTTTCAGATGCTGACCGAGAAGAAGTTTGTGGCTACCTGATGCAAGACAAAAAAAACAGAGGCAACAGCGTTTTGGCCGCGCTCCTCAATGGAGTTGGCAATGTGGTATGGGACCAGGAACTCAATAGACAAGAATCACTGGACTCACTGGTATTTTACGACAAGCTCTAAATATAAAATACTTCTGAATCATCGTATTGATCAGAAGTACGATCTGTTTTTGGTTTTTCGTATTTTCCGGAAATGTATTGTCTGGTCTTTTTACCAGTACGTCCGGTCGCTACAACAGCAACGACAGCTCCTGCGGCCAATCCAAGCGCTAAAGCCAACTTTCTTCTTATTTTCATTTATAGACAATTTTCAACAACTACTACATAAAGCATACCACTTTATGTATTTTAAGCGATTTTTCAATTAATATTGTTCCAAAACTAATCCTGCACATGTCAATCGAAAACCACACACTGCACATAGAGAAAAAAAGCACCATTGCTTCAACTGTAATCGAATTGCCTGCATCAAAAAGCATCGCCAACAGGGCTTTGATATTAGACGCTCTTGCAGGAGGAAAGTCACATATCTCTAACCTTTCCGAAGCACGCGATACCGAGACAATGAAAAGACTGCTGGGATCTGATATCCCGGAATGGGATGTACTCGACGCCGGTACTACTATGAGATTTTTGACTGCATACGCCGCAGTAACCAGTACAAAAACCCTTACAGGAACAAAACGAATGCAGGAACGCCCTATAAAAATATTAACAGATTCCCTAAAGGAACTAGGCGCAGGCATTGAATACCTGTCAAAGGATGGGTACCCTCCTGTTAAAGTAACCCCCATAAACAAACAACTAACTGATAAAATTGCCATTAGAGGTGATGTTAGCAGCCAGTATATATCAGCAATTATGATGATAGCTGCCTCTCTGCCCAATGGTTTAGAAATTGAGCTGACAGGTCACATTGGTAGCAAACCGTACATTAGCATGACATTGGCAGTTATGAAAGCCTTTGGAATTGAAGCTGAATGGCAAGATCATACCATAAAGGTTCCTCACCAGAAATATCAACCCACTGAATACAGGGTAGAACCAGACTGGTCTGCTGCCAGCTACTGGTACAGCTTTGTGGCTTTGAGCAATGATGCCCAGGTTACTCTTAAAGACTTAAAAGATAACTCCATTCAGGGAGACCGGCAGATCGCTGATTATATGGCACATCTCGGAGTAAAAACACTGTTTACCACCGAAGGAGCACACCTCTCCAAATGCGAACACCAAAGTGAGGTTGCCTTCGACTTTACCGATTGTCCTGATATGGCACAGACTGTTGCCGTTATCTGTGCCGCCAAAGGCATAGTTTGTGAAATGACAGGTCTGGAAAGCTTACGAATAAAAGAAACTGACCGTATCCTGGCCTTGCAAAATGAGCTTGCAAAATTTGGTGCTGAGCTAAGGGAAAAAGACAACACATGGACCATTGTGCCGGCACTTCATGAAGTTAATGCGGAAGTATTAGAGTTTGACACTTACCATGACCACCGTATGGCAATGGCTTTTGCCCCGCTAAGTACTATGGTACCGGTAAATATTAAAGACCCAGAAGTTGTAAATAAGTCGTACCCACGGTTCTGGGAAGATATGGAAAAGGCAGGTTTTAAAATATCAGAGCTGTAACTGGTTAAAATATCCGGCAGATTTGATCAACCTGCTGCCATACCAGGAAAACATTTCGCCATCCACAATCCTGAGGTCGGCTGTGGGGCATAACTGACGAAAGCTGTCTATATGCTTTTCTTTAAAAGGATATGGCTCTGACGACAACATAATCAGGTCAGGCTGCAATGATGAGATCATTTCGGCAGTCAGTTCCGGGTAACGCCCCAGTCCGGCTGCCAGATTTTTCAGCCCTAACCGCTCAATCATTTCATTAATAAAAGTATCATCCCCAACTACCATATAAGGTTTTTGCCAAATGAAATACAGCACTGTCTTGGGGTCATACTTTTTTATAGCACTAAATCCTTTGACAACTTTATTACGAATTTCGCTGGCCTTGTTTTCGGTATTCGTTAGCTTACCAATGGCAGTCATCATTTCAAGAGCGTCCTGCAAAGTGGTAATATCGCTCATCCAAACCGGATATTGTTGCTGCAACTTTTCTATACCCTCTTTGTAGTTTTCCTCCTTATTGCCAATTATAAGGTCCGGCTGGAGGGTGTGGATTTTATCAAAGTTAAACTTCTTGGTACCCCCTATTTTCATTTTCTCCTTTACTTTGGAGGAAGGGTGTATGCAAAACTTGGTAATGCCAACTATCTGTTCATCCAGACCAAGATCAAACAATAATTCTGTTTGTGAAGGAACCAGGGATATGATCCTGGGATTGCGAGGTACAGTTACCTCGCAGCCCATTTGATCATAAGTCGTTTGTGAAGTGACACCTTGCATAACGCAAAGGTATCTTTTTAGGTAGGAATATTAAAAAATACCATAAAAGACTCATTTACGGTGTCCTACAAAAAGTAGGTATCGCAAATGGTAAAGGCCTTGCCCCTACCATAATTCAGTCAATCTCTTTATTGTCCACCTAGTTTGTTTCCGACCTTCCACTAATGTTAAACCTAATCACCGAACCTTTTGCATTATCGGTATATGAAAATCATCGAAAACATTGAGATTGGCTAACGATACCTGTTGTTTTTAGATCAGGATAGCCATGCTAGAAAGCTGACCTGATACTTTTAATTTCGATGCCTCAATGGCTTTTTGATTAAGTTCAAAAGCCAATTTATCATTGATGGTCCTGAAGTTGATACCACTTCCCTTTTCTCCTAAGCCTGCTTTATCCGTGATAAGCAAAGTAGAAGAAGAGGCCACCTTGGCTTTGATCGCATCAAATTCCTTACTACTTCCTCTGGCTACGTAAAGAATTTCACAGTTGGAAATCTCTGCCAAAGAATTAAATTTCTTAACGGTAAACTTTTTGTTACCTCTAAGCTTTCCTCCATACCACGTGTTCAAAGTGGTATACACCTCATCATCACCAATTACTCCAATAACAAAGGCATCTCCCCCGTTAGCTTCAGGCCACTGAATATACTTAATGAAATTGAAAATCATCATTGAGTGAATTTCATGAACAGGCCTGTCCTGTGCCTGCGTTGGCAAGGCAATAATAACAGCTAAAAAGATTGGAAGTAAAACTTTAGTTGTAAACTTCATCATAAAATTAGTTTGTTTCATTACAGTCATAACTTACAAACCCAATGCCAAAAGGTTTTCGGGCAAAAAACAGGGCCCTCAAGCGAAAAAACAAGGTTTACAACAATTAGCCACACCTAGCGGCACTCCTTTGGACTCCCAATCTGATAAAAATTTTGCCATATTGGGACAAGGAATTAAGCATTTAAACCAAAAAGTGCAAAAAACTTACATGCTAAAAGTACTAAATTAATTTAGCAATGGAGGTAAGCTGACTGGAAACTTTCAGATTAGCCGCATCAAGTGCTGATTGATTCAATTCAATAGAGAGCTTGTTACCTTCGGTAACGAAATTGATGCCACTGCCTTCTTTTCCAAGGCCGGGCTTATCGGTGATCAACAAAGTAGAAGCTCCACCAAGTTTGGCCTTGATCTCATCAAATTGTTTACTATTACCCTTCCCCACATAAAGTATATGACAGTTTTGAATATCACCAGGTGAGTTAAACTTCTTAATGACAAACTTTTTATTTCCCCTCTCCTGTCCTCCGTACCACTGACTCAGTGTATTGTAAACATCATCACTGCCTATAACTGCAACTATAAAATCCTGAGAAGGCTGATAACCCGGCCACTGGATATACTTTGTGAAGTTATAGATCATCATAGCATGAATCTCATGAATAGGACGGTTTTGCGAGTATCCAAATAGGGGCACTAGTAACAATGCAAATCCCGTTGCATACGTTATAAATATTGATCGTTTCATAGACTTAAAAAATTAAAAGATTCGCAAAAGATCTATCTAAATAATAATGGTGTATCAAAAAATAGGCCGAAAAATATCTATAAGATAATCATTTAAAATGACATTAACCAACTACGAATTTTAAGAGGACAATCCAAAGAACAGGTTTTGCAAAACAAAAAAGCCCAATAATCGAGATTATTGGGCCTTTTATAAGCATTATGATTTTTTAAATCAAAATCGCCATAGAAGTTAATTGGCTCGAAATTTTAAGATTTGACTTCTCTATAGCAGCCTGATTTAATTCAAATTTTAATCGGTTATCTACCACCCTGAAATTAATACAGCTACCTTTCGCTCCCAGTCCATTCTTATCCGTAATAGTAAGAGTAGACTGGTTTTGTACTTTAGCCTGTATCTCATCAAACTGATTACTTGCTGACTTGCCAATGTACAAGAGTTGACATCCACTAATCTCCGACGGGGATGAAATCTTCTTAATAGTGAAAGTCTTATCTCCCCTGGTTTTGTTTCCATACCACGTATTAAGGGTATTAAAAACATTGTCATCACCCATAACTCCAATAACAAAATCACCAGAGTTTTGATCACCAGGCCACTGGATATACTTTAGAAAATTGTATATCATCATAGAGTGAAGCTCATGCTCAGGCCTGTCTTGAGCATAAGTACCTGCCGACATAGACATACCTATGAGTACAAATAAAACATAGATGTTAAAAATCCTTTTCATTGATATTAGGGCGTTTATATTAAAAAAGTGATCTGCAAAGATAGTCAAAATCCTCATTCAGTATTTTCATATCTGGTTTTTCTCACTTAATATACCTAAAGTCGTGCCCGTCCTGCAACTTCAACAGGAAGTGGTACATGAGTTTAATCACATTCTCAATATCATCTTTATGTGCTGTTTCTACCGTGGTATGCATGTACTTCAAAGGTAAAGATATCAACGCTGAAGCTACTCCATCGTTGGAATATGCAAATGCATCCGTATCAGTACCTGTAGCCCTGGATGCCGCCGCCCTCTGGAAAGGTATTTTATTATCATTAGCGACATCTATTACCATTTTTAACAGATTGTTTTGCACCGCTGGCCCATAGGTAAGCACCGGCCCTTTCCCAGCCTTCTGCAGCCCGCTCTCGATCTTGTTGTACATCGGAGAAGAAGTTTCATGACACACATCTGTAACAATTGCCACATTAGGTTTAATTCTTTCAGCGATCATCTCCGCGCCTCTTAAGCCCACTTCTTCCTGAACAGCATTCACAACATAAAGTCCAAAAGGAAGTTCTTTCTTTTCCTCTTTTAATCTCCTGGCCACTTCAGCAATCATAAAACCTCCCATTCTGTTGTCCAGAGCCCTGCCAACCAAAAAGTTTTTGTTTAGCTCCATCAATTCATCGTCGAAGGTCATAACACACCCTACATGTACTCCAAGCTCTTCAACCTCAGCTTTACTCTGGCAACCTACATCCACAAATATATTCTTCATGGATGGCTTCTCTTCATTCTCCTTATTTCTAACGTGTATCGCCGGCCATCCGAACACTCCCTTCACAACACCTTTTTCAGTATATATATTAACCCGCTTTGATGGGGCAATCTGATGGTCGGACCCACCATTTCTGGTAACATAAATATAACCTTCCTCAGTGATGTAGTTCACAAACCAGGAAATCTCATCTGCGTGAGCCTCAATCACCACTTTATACTCGGCCTCAGGATTGATCACCCCAACTACAGAGCCATATGTATCAGTAAAATAACTATCAATATAAGGCCTGATATAATCTAACCAGATCTTCTGGCCGGATGATTCAAAACCCGTTGGCGATGAATTATTCAAATACTCTTCTAGAAATTTTTTACTCTTCTTATCCATTTTCTAAATTTATTAAACTGATCGTGTTAACCCTCCATCAATTTTTATATTCTGCCCGGTAATGTAAGCAGCAGCATCTGACACCAGAAAAGCTACAGTCTTTGCTATTTCGTCAACTGTACCTGCCCTTTGCATAGGAATAGCCCGGAGGGTTGACTCATCCACATCATAACTGTCAATAAAGCCCGGCAGCAGGTTATTCATTCTAATATTATCAGAAGCATACTCATCTGCATATAACTTCATGTAGCTTCCAAGCCCAGCCCTTAACACTGAAGACACAGGAAAACTGGCAGATGGCTCATATGCCGCGAAAGTTGAAATATTGACGAAAGCTCCACCTCCCTGCTTCTGCATAACCGGCGTCACAAGCTGGGCCATTTTCGCAACATTAAGAAGTACCAGATTCAACCCATGATGCCAGTCCTCCTCCGACAATTCCAGAAGCCGTCCTTTGGCCGGATGGCCGGTGTTATTTACAACAGCATCAATTCTTCCATACTTTCCCAGTGTAGCGTTTACCAACCGCTTCAAATCATCTTTCTCTGTCACTGATCCCTGTATCCCAAGTCCCCCAAGGGTTTGGGCCAGATCAAGGGCATCTTCAGAACGTGACATCAGGGCAACCTTAAAGCCCTGACGCGAAAGCTCTCTGGCGCAAGCTGCGCCCATACCTTTACCTGCCGCTGTTACTATTGCTACTTTATCCACTAGAGAGGAATATTACCGTGCTTCTTTTTTGGTAATGTTGCCACTTTGTTTTCCAGCATTTTAAATGCCTTTATTAACTTGGCTCTTGTTTCCTCGGGCATAATTACTTCATCTATATAGCCTCGGTGAGCAGCCCTGTATGGGTTAGCGAACTTCTCAGTATAATCATCAACCTTTTCCTGAAGTTTTGCTTCAGGATCACTGGCTTCAGCTATTTCCCGCTTAAATATTATCTCCGCAGCACCCTTTGCGCCCATAACCGCAATTTCTGCAGTAGGCCATGCGTAGTTCATATCTGCACCGATATGCTTGGAATTCATTACATCATAAGCACCTCCATATGCCTTACGGGTGATCACAGTGATCCTTGGAACGGTGGCCTCACTAAATGCATACAACAGTTTTGCTCCATTTGTAATAATACCATTCCACTCCTGATCCGTTCCCGGCAAAAATCCCGGCACATCCTCTAATACCAACAGGGGAATATTAAAGCAATCGCAGAATCGGACAAACCTGGCACCTTTAGTACTGGCATCGATATCTAGAACCCCTGCCAGAGAAGCTGGTTGGTTACCAACAACACCAATACTCCTGCCACCAATTCTGGCAAAACCCACAACAATATTCTCAGCGAAATTTTTATGCACTTCCATAAAACTGTCAGCATCTACCAACGCCTCTACAACCTCCCTCATATCATAAGGCTGATTAGGGTTATCAGGAATAATATCGTTAAGTGCAGGTACAATTTCATCAGAATCACTTTCATAAGCCTCTATTGGAGCGTCATCTTCACAATTTTGAGGCATATAGCTCAAAAGCCTTTTTATGTCATTTATGCAAGCTACTTCATTAGGGCACGCAAAATGTGTAACCCCACTTTTCGAACTATGCGCACTTGCCCCACCAAGTTCCTCTGCCGTTACAGTCTCCTGCGTTACGGTTTTCACTACGTTAGGCCCGGTTACAAACATATAAGAGGTGTTTTCCACCATTAGAATAAAATCCGTAATAGCAGGTGAATAAACAGCACCTCCTGCGCAAGGACCCATAATGGCGGATATTTGTGGCACCACACCTGACGCCAATGTATTTCTGTAAAAAATATCTGCATACCCTCCAAGAGAAACTACTCCTTCTTGAATACGCGCTCCACCGGAGTCATTTAACCCTATTAACGGAGCACCGTTTTTCATGGCCAAATCCATGATCTTTACAATTTTCTCAGCATGGGTTTCCGAAAGAGACCCTCCAAAAACAGTAAAGTCCTGTGAAAACACATAAACCAAACGCCCGTTTACAGTACCATAACCGGTAACTACTCCATCTCCGGGGTAGTACTCTTTATCCAGTCCGAAGTCTTTACATCTGTGCATTACAAACTTTCCTATCTCCTCAAACGACCCTTCATCAAGAAGCAAATGCACACGCTCGCGTGCGGTTAATTTTCCTTTTTTGTGTTGGGATTCAATTCTCTTTTCTCCACCTCCAAGTAAGGCTTCTTT
>NZ_SMLW01000674.1:0-22053 GCF_009711405.1 Fulvivirga kasyanovii
TCAACACCAATATTTACCAGATGCTCCCTGACGGAGGCAATTTTATTTTTAAAATTCATTTATAACATTTCAGGGTTCGGATAAGGTAATCAGGGGTCTTAACTAATCCATAAAAAAATCGTAAGTACCTACAAGCTGCTCAATCTCAATAACTATAATCCGTAGGCTAAATTATAAAACTTAAATAATTATTCATGACAACTGACCAACTAGAATCTTTAAAATATCCAATTGGCAAATTTCAATGGCCTGTAAACACATCTCCCGATCAGGTAAAGGATTGGATTGAGCAGATAGAGGCTCTTCCTGCCAGGCTCCGCCAACTTGTAAGTAATCTTTCTAGCGATCAGTTGGATACACCATACCGCCCGGAAGGCTGGACAGTTAGACAGGTTGTTCATCATATTCCTGATAGCCATGTTAATGGGTATGTCCGGTTTAAATGGGCACTAACTGAGGATAGACCGGTGATAAAGGTGTATGAGGAGCAACACTGGGCGGAGTTACCGGATTCCAAATCAGCGCCTGTTGAGCATTCACTACTGCTACTTGAAGCCCTTCATGCTAAGTGGACGTACCTGCTGAAAGGGTTGTCAGTTGAAGATTTTGGCAGGGAGTATATCCACCCAGAAACCGGACGCAGCATACCGCTGGCTGCAGGCACTGCCCTTTATGCGTGGCACGGTGAGCATCATTATATGCATATTAAGCAACTTTTGGAGGTGAATGGGTGGTAGGTGTCGGTATTTAGTAACGGTGTGTGGTAATCGGTGTATTTGGCTGACAAATTTATTTTTTAGAATGGCAGCTTGCAGAGCTAAATTGCGGCTTTACTAAACTTCAGAAAGCATCTAACTCAGTTTCCTACATAGGCTGAACTGTACGCAGCAGCCTACTTAGGTAAACCCTTCCTGCCGTCAGGACGACTGCGGGGATGGACTGTTGAGTGGCTTTGGCTGTTCGTCAATGATTAGAGTTGACCTGTTTAAACTAAAACTTATTTACTGTTCACTGTTTATCGGTTTAAACACCCCTATAATCCCCTCTAGGGGATAGTAGTGCCGTGGAAATATTTGAAATTTCGATTCTTTAATGCACTTTTTTCCACCGTTTACTGTTTACCAGCCGTTTTTCCGATTATCAAACCCTGAGCACCGATTACTCCTCTTTCACCAACAAATCCACTTTAGCATTGGATATTTAAATCAACTAAAATTAGATTTACGGTATGCAAATTAATCTTAACGATCAGGACGATTTCACTATTGAAAGGTTGAGGTTGCTGATTGGTTCTGAGGATGATACGGTAAATACGCAATTCCGGGTGATGGAGGGTGGCATGCTGTTTCTTTCCAGGGTTACGGGGAATCGAGACCTTGAGGGGATCAGGTTTTGCCTGGAAACCAATGCGCGCGGGAATGGTTATGTGGGTGAAGTGGCTGCCAAGGATGATGTTTGGGTGAACAGGGTGTACGAGGTGATCAAAAGGAACTGGCCAGAGCCGGTGGCGCCTTATATTGATAATTTTTGAGGAGCTGTTTAAACATTAGATTTTTCTTTTAGAGTCCGATAACTTGTCTTGAATGGCGTAGAATTCACTTTAAGAGATATGTTAGTTCAGACTCCTGCTGTTGGTGGGTGATTTGGGGCAGCTTTTCATGGTTAGTAAGCCTTACAATCTTGGGAAGCTTAGTAAAGCTGTGCTGCTCCATTGCCGAAGCTTTTTTGACCATAATTATACTTTTGGGTAGCCTAATTTTCTTTCTTTGAAGTAGTAAAACAATAAAGCGCTGAGTGCGATTAAAAGGCCGAGGAACTCTCTGCTTTCTTCTATGTATGGTTTGGTTGCTTTCATTTCCTGGGCCAGCTCCTGTGGTGTGCCATGTTGCAACCAGTCCAATACTCCGGGGATGTAGAAAAAGCTGTAGATCAGTCCGGCTACAATGGATATCAGGATTAAACGTACCGGATAAACCTTGAAAAGGTATAATATTGGGATAAGCGCGACATATCCGTAGATCACTATCCAGAGCCATGGGTCGGGATCGTTGTATTGTAAAGCCGCAAATGCAAGAAATATCAATGCCAGAATAATGCTCGTGATTTTCATGTATAACAGGTTTATTTACAATCTCCGGATAAACTTACTCACCCTTGCCTTCCTGCCGGTATATTAACGGTCTCTAAGTCTATGCTCATATCATGTATTTCAATCTCAAAATTCGACTTTATAAACCAGTACCGGGATTATTCCCAATTGTTTTTTGATCTCTGCCTTTTTTTTCCGGAAGTCGTAATATCGAAATCCGTCATTTTCAACAGATAACATATTTTGGATGTCGATGGCAAACATTCTGCTATAGCCGGCTTTTTCCTTTTTAAAACTCACTCTGAAATCCATTCTGAAATAATCACCCAATTGCTCTGAAAAAGCCCTGTTATCCTCAAGTATAGTTTCTCCATTGGCCTGTGACATCGGCTCTGAAATTGGGGTTGCACGCAGGCCTCCCGCGTAAAAAATACGGCCGTTGAGCCCGGTAACCTTAACAGCTTCTGCACTCTTCTCTTTGGTATATTCCTTGCCTGCGGTAAAACTGAAGGTATAATTATTATTGAACCTCGAATCTCGCTCTACACCATCGCTGCCCTCATAGGCGGACTCAAACAAGGAGCCACTTGCGATGTAGTAAAACCCGTTGTTCATTGGCTTTTCGTAGGAAAGGTTTAACCCGTAAATCTCTCCACTGCCCTGATTATTTAAAGGCTCAAGGATATAATCATTTAAATGGTTTATTAATGAAAAAGAGCTCTGACGGGCAGCGCTTACCGGAATATCATATAGTCGCTCGTAAAACAACTGGGTGGTTAGCA
Source organism: Fulvivirga kasyanovii (assembly GCF_009711405.1). Taxonomy (GTDB): domain Bacteria; phylum Bacteroidota; class Bacteroidia; order Cytophagales; family Cyclobacteriaceae; genus Fulvivirga; species Fulvivirga kasyanovii. The sequence goes on from NZ_SMLW01000674.1 coordinate 2,872, forward strand.
AGGATTTGGTAAATATGTGGTTATAGCCCAGGCCGATGTGGTGTAATTTACTCATTTCCAGTCGCTTGTTGTCTGAAGAAAAATAAACCTCAGGATTTTGCAAACGGGCTTGATGGCTATAATTGAGACTAATGGTGCCCTGGGATGTAATGTTATAGTTTACAACCACGGAAGGCAGCCATGACGTACTGTTATTAAAAGTGTAATACATGTACCTGAGGCCTATCTGAGTAGTCCATTTCGGCGCCAGCAACGTATTCGCCAGGATATAGGGCTGGAACAGTAACCCGTCTGCACTTTCATCCATTAACGTGCCGCGACCTGTAAACATCTCCTCTGCAAAAATTTCATGGGTAGCATAATTAGCTGTAATTCCTGTCACCAAGCGGGTATGTCCCAGGGATGAAGCAAACTCAGCATTGGATGAAAGCTGGTAGCTCTCTGTTTCAAAATTCTCCGCATCTATGCCCGTTCCTTCCCGGGTTAAGCCCCTGGAGGTACGCTCATTTTGAAATGCAGAAAAGGCCGTACCTAAGGACAATGATGACCGCTGCCCTATGGACAGGATCTCTTTAAAACCAAAGGCTCCGGTTGCCGATGAGTAATCAACCGCGGTGCTGTCCTTGTCAATTTCCCATTCTCCCGGATCGTCAATACCTTCAAACTCGTTTTTGGATTTTCCTCCATAACCAAAAACGGACAGCCTGCCTCCTTTTTTCTGATCAAAGGAGACATGAAAAGCGGCATCCTGATAATTGATCTCCTCACCTCCAAAGTCAACGCCCAACTGGCTGAGCAGCCCCACTGTTGAATACCTGTAATTGATTAGAAATGAAGATTTACCTTGCTTTAAAGGCCCCTCAGCGGCCAGGTCCAGGCCTATCAGACTGGCTTGGGCTGTGTAACGGTTTTCCTGTTTATCACCACTTCGAAAATTCATATCCATAACACCGGACATGACATTTCCATACTGCGCTCCAAAGGGCGCTGTAATGAAGCCGGTTTCTCCCAGCATTTGAGTGCTTAGTACATTCACTCCTCCTCCGTTTGGAGTTGGCCGGTCACTTAAAGTCCCTGCATTGGAAAGGTGATTGGGGTTAAGCACATCCAGTCCCTCTACACGCCAGAGCAGGCCATTAGGTGATTTTCCATTGATGATGATGTTATTGTTCTGATCATTTTGTGGCACTACTCCGGGGAACGAGATCATTACCCTTGCAGGGTCAAGATAGTTGGCAGCAAAGCGTGTAGTTTGCTCGATAGATATACTTCGTTTTCCGACAGCATCAACATCAGCTATAAATGGCTGACTGCTTACGGTTACCGCCTCCAGCTCATTGTAGGCGGGAGCCAGCTCCATTTCGATATAGGCAGGCTTCCCTCCTTCCACCACCAGATCAATGTACCTGCGGTCATAGCCGATATGGCTAATTACCAAAACGTACCTGCCAACAGGTACACTTTCTATTGCGAAGGCTCCCTGCTCATCCGTAGCAGTTCCCAGTAATGGATCCGTATCCTTTAGATATACCTCCACACCTTCAACAGGCTGCCTGGATATCTGATCAAAAACATAGCCACTTACTTGTTGCTTTGGCTTCTGAGCGTGAAGCAAAAAAACTGAACCCATCAGTAAAAGTAAGAGACAAGTTCTCAATAAAAGCATTCCCGGTTTATGCAATGATCTTCTGCAGGTTATTGTAACTGGTTTTTACATTTTCAAAAGGGTCTCCTTCTATTCTGTCCTGCTCAACAAAAAAGTGCTTCAGGCCTGCTTTGTCTCTATTGGCAAATATTTGATTAAAATCAATCACTCCGGTGCCCACTGCCGTAAACTCACCGGCTTCATTCATGTCTTTTACATGAAAGAGCGGGAAACGTCCCTCATTTTCTTTGAACAATTGTATGGGATCAACATTTGCCTTCCGGGTCCAGTACAGGTCCAATTCCATTTTCAGCAGGTCTTTATCTGTTTCTGAAAGTAAAATATCGTAAGGCACTTCGCCCTGTAGTGTTTCAAATTCAAAGGCATGATTGTGATAACAAAGCTGAATACCGTTTTCTTTGGCAATCTCACCACATTTATTGAGCAATGCGGCAGTTTCTTTATAGGCATCCAGGGTCTCCCTTTCGAAATCAAAAAGGTAGGCGCACACCATAAATTTTTGTCCCACTTCCAGTGCGTCTTCTACTGCCTGCTCCCATCCATTGATCAGTGAGCCTTGTTTCTCTGGTGCCTGTTTCCCGCTGAGGTAGTGGCCACTTACAGCTTTTAACCCATTATCATCCAGCAGCTTTCTGAACTCTTTGGCTGATAAACCATAGTACTGCCGCTCTCCATATCCGGCTGATTCCACTTCCTTATAACCCATAGCCGCTATTCTGCCCAGCGTTGCTGCCGGATCTTCCGCCATCTGGTCGCGCAGGGTGTAAAGCTGAATACCTGTAGCGGGAGCCGCCTGGGACAGACAGGAGGGTATTACCATCAGGCCAACGCCTGCCAATGCACTGTATTTTATGAAGCTTCTTCTGGTATGGTTTTTCATCTTTGTTTGGTTTTGGGCTGCCTCTTACTGCCTTACCGGGTTGCCAAGGCAGTATGGAGCAACAGTTTCTGATTATGATATAGTTTTTATTTCATAGTAAGCCCTCTCCGGCACACACGCTTCCCCTCAGTTTTAGACCCGTTAAGCCTTTGAACTTACAATTCCCTGATCTTAATGTTTCTGAACCACACTTTATCACCGTGGTCCTGTAGCGCTATGTGGCCTTTTTTAGCTTTACCAAAGGCTGGCATATCTTTAAACTTGCTGCCTTTGATCATTTCTTCCCATTCGGGTGTGTGCATCTGGAACTCCACCAGTTTATACCCATTCAGCCAATGCTCCACATGACCATCTTTTGAAACGATCCTGGCATGGTTCCATTCTCCTCCCGGATTAACGGTAACGAACCGGGTGGCTATCATATCATAAAGGTCTCCTGCTCGATGCATTTCAATACGTCCGTCGGGGTGCTTGAGGTTATCCAGGATCTGCATCTCAGGCCCTGTCTGCCATACATACTCGTAGTCGTCATTTTCCACCACATTATAAATAACCCCACTGTTACCTCCTTCTTCAACTTTCCAGTCCAGCATCAACTCGTAATCCTGATATTCCTTATCGGTGATGATATCTCCACCACCTACTACCTGCCAGTCTTTTTTCTTCGAATTGTCAAGGTAAAGTGTACCATTGCCGGCTTTCCAGGCTGAGCCAATCTTATCTTCTTTGAAGGTTCTCCATCCTGCTGTAGTCTTACCGTCAAAAAGCAGTTTCCATCCTTCGCTTTTCTCTTTTTCTGTTAATTGATTATGTGGCACTGGTTTTACCGGGTTTACAAAGCCAGGTTTATCCTGCGGTATATTGTTCATGGTGTACCAGCCTTCTGTAGTCCATAATGATTGCTTTTCGCTACTGGTAAATGGATTGACTACTCTGAAATGAACAATATGGTTGGCTTCCATTCCTTCAAGTTCAAGGAATATTTTCGTTCTGTCGTCAGACATATGCAGGGATTTAATATTCAACGTTTTGAGATCAAGCTTAGGGCCTCCGTAATCTTCTGTAGGTTTGTAATACCATTGCTTAACCACATAATCATCAATATTTTGTCCCTGATCTGCCGCAATAGGCTGGGTAAACTCTACTTCAATGCCGTTAGTCCTGGCTCTGATGGCCAAAGGCTCAAATGCAGTTTTTCCGTTGTAGTGAAGCCGCTGCAAACCATGCCATAGCTTATCGTTTTGCTGCCAGTTGCCGGGGTTACCAATGCCTCCGATATAAAGGTCACCATCAGGCCCCCAGGTCAGGCGGTTAACCCCGGCTTCGAGTCCCTGAATAAATCTGAATACTGCTCCCTGGTATTTACCATCTACCTGCTCTACAAACACTCTTTTCACACCTCCGTGAGTAACTTCTCCATGGATCATCTGGCCTTTGTAAGGACCAAGGTCGAGGTACGACGGTGTGCTTGGCGAATTGCCTATCTCATCCTGCGGGAGCCAAACCAAAGGCAATGTTTCCTGTAGATTGGCGGTACCTTCGAAATCTACAGCCCTGGAGCCATACCATGCACCTTCCTTTACATGAACGATCTTGCTTGAAGGCAGCCAGTCGCCCTGATTATCTGCTACGAACAGCTCTCCGTCAACACCTATGCCTATGCCATTGGGCGTTCTCAGTCCGTGGGCAATAAACTCTATGGAACCATCATCTTTTGATATTTTGATGACTTTGCCCCTGTCAGGGATCTGAGGGTGCGCACTGGCTCCTCCGGGCATAATGGCAATGGCCAGGGCGGCATAGAAATGGCCATCTTTGTATTCCAGTCCAAAGGCAAACTCATGGAAGTTGGCTGATACTTTCCAATCATCGCTTACAGTCTGGTATTCATCGATCATCTCGTCGCCATTATGGTCGATAAGTTTGGTGAGTTCGTGTTTTTGAAGTACATAAATCTCATCGTCAACTACCTTCAGGCCCAGTGGTTCGGCAAGTCCAGAGGCTATTTGTTTCACTTTCATTTGGGCAGGGTCACCGGTGGCTACGCCTTCAACAATGTAGACAGGACCTACGGAGTCCCAGGTACATACAACAAGGCGGCCATCTGAAAGGAAGTCCATACCTCCGACACGAGGCTCAAAATCATCCGGACGTGCCTGGAACAGGTCAAATGCAGGGTGTACATCAACCAAAGGCTTCTGATCGCCAGGTATGCTCTTTTTCAGTTTTTCCGGGGCAATGTAGGGTATCACTTCTTTAAACATATCATTGCGATGCTTTAGCGCGGAAGCGGGAACGACTGAAAATTTATTATCTCCATATTTGGCCCACTGGAATGACAGTACAGCATTCCCTTTACCCTGGTTATACTCTATTTTAAGCTTGTTGGGCCCTTTTTGCAGATAAACCTCACCATCTTTAGCTTCAGGGTCATGAAAACCTGAATTATCTATAACCAGTTTGTCGTTTATATAAAGTTTTGAGCCGTCGTCAGAGACTAACCTGAATACATAGTTGGAGGTTTCTTCTATTTCAACAAAGCCTTTGAATTCGATGTAAACATCTTCTCTAAGCTCTCCCATATCGCTGGCATTTTCGAAATGAATAGCGGGAACAACTCCTGACGCCACAGGAGCAGTGGTTTTTACCAGTTCATCAAACCCGGTGTTGTAATCATTCCAGATATAGGCATTGGCGGCAAGGCCATCGTGCAGCTCGTCACCCCCCGCTTTAAAGGCTTCATTCTGTTCATTGAGTTGCAGTTTTATTGATGCCACTCCCAGCATAAGGTCTTCTTCCCTGTCCTCTTGCTGTTCTTTGGGAGGCTCGTTATCCAGGGAAAGGATGTATGCCATCATTTTTTTGGCGTCAACTTCCTGCAAGTCAGGGTGTGCAGTCATGGGTACTTCGCCCCAGTTACCGCTACCTCCATTAATTACCTTTTGGGCTAGGTCAATTGCCGAAGCTTCTGAGTTATCATATCGCTTGGCAATATCGATATAAGCGGGGCCTACGGTTTTTTTGGTTTCGTTATGGCAGGTTTTGCAATCGCTGTTCTCGATAAGTTGCTTGCCTTCCATTATGGGTCCCTCAGCTACAGCAGCTTTAGGCTCAGTTTCCCCACCGGCCATTTCCTGGTCAAACCCGGGATGGAAGTATACAGAAAGTTCTGTTTCACCATCGTTGTTGAGTACCAAAAGTCCCTCAACAGTATGGGTGGAGCCGCTGGTGTACATATCCTTCTTTTGGTTAGTAACCTTAAATTCACCGGAAGTTTCATAGTCCTTTTCTTCCTTCATATTAGTGAGGCTGGTTTTCAGACCTACCTGTATGCCCTGGGGCACATTGGCTACCGTAAAAGTTCTTGACAGCCCATTTTGTCCTTTTTTAGAAGTATATTCAGGCACTTCTTCTACCTGAATAGCATTCCCCTGATCATCTTTCAGTTCATATTTAAAGTATACCTGACCATTTTTGAACTGGTATCCTTTAAAGTCTACTTCGGGTTTAACTTCTGCGCCATTTTTCAGAAGTACCCATTGGGTATCATTCAGCTTATTAGCATAGTAGGCATAGCCTTTGGCCGTTGGCTGCGGGCCATGTTTGGTGGTGTAAACGGCACCATCAAAATTGACACCTCCTTCCCATGCCTTGTACAAGCCTCCATACCGGGCATCGTAGGCCACATAAAGTTCATTATGCAGGGCTACTGTTATTATTCGGGGTTGTTCATCCAGTACCGAACGGAAGACCCACGGATTCCGGGGCCTTTCTCTTATCTTTTCTTCTTTGGTACATGAAATCAATGAAAATAGGGCGACAACAATTAGAAGTGTTTTCTTCATAGGTATAGTGTTTTGCCACTTTTGATGGCAGTATTGTTGGTGATGGTATTTATAAATTTTGTCAGATACCGAGTATCTTGCGGTTCAGCTCGTCATTCGATTCCCCTCCTGCAAAATCATCAAATGCTTTTTGGGTAACCTCAATAATGTGGCTTTGAATAAAAGGCGCTCCTTCTCTGGCTCCCTGTTCCGGGGACTTGATGCAACACTCCCACTCCATCACTGCCCAGCCCCCGTAGCCATATTGGGATAGTTTGCTAAATATTCCTGTAAAATCTACCTGACCGTCTCCCAATGACCTGAAACGTCCGGGACGATCTCCCCAGGACTGATATCCTCCGTAAACACCGCTTTTGCCGTTGTAGTTGTACTCGGCATCTTTAACATGGAACATGCGGATGAACTCATGGTAGTGATCAATAAGCTGGAGGTAGTCTAACTGCTGTAAAACAAAATGACTTGGATCAAACAGCAACTTCACGCGGGGGTGTTTGTTGGTGGCTTCTACAAACCGTTCGAAGGTTATGCCATCGTGCAGGTCTTCACCGGCATGCACTTCGTAGCAAAGGTCTACGCCATGTTCGTCAAATACATTCAGAATAGGCTCCCATCGTTTGGCTAATTCCTTAAAACCGGCCTCCACCAACCCGTCAGGCCTTTGGGGCCATGGGTACATGAACGGCCAGAGCAAAGCTCCTGAAAATGTCGCATGCACGTCAATACCCAGGTTCTGACTGGCTTTCGCAGCCATTTTCACCTGATCTGCAGCCCATTTTTGTCTTTCCGCAGGATTGCCTCTCAACTCCGCCGGGGCGAATACATCAAACATGGTGTCGTATGCCGGATGAACTGCTACTAACTGGCCCTGCTGATGGGTGGACAGCTCGGTTACCTGCATGCCATATTGCTCTACAGTACCTTTAATTTCATCGGTATAGGTCTTGCTTTCGGCAGCCTTTTTCAGGTCAAAGCAGCGCTTGTCCCAGGTAGGGATCTGCACTCCTTTGTAGCCTAACTCCGATGCCCATTTACAAATGTTGTTGAGATTGTTGAATGGTGGCTCGTCATCAAGAAATTGTGCCAGAAATATTGCCGGTCCTTGTATGGTTTTCATCATTTGTTGTTGGTTTTGAAGTGGTTTACATCTTAATCCACTGGTTGTTCTTTTCTGTTGATTCAACTACTTTATCTATAAAGGCCATGCCCATTACGCCATCGTTTACATCCGGAAAGTCATAGATCTCCAGGTCAGGTTTTTCTCCTGCGCTTACAGCTCTGATGGCAAAGGCGAAATTTCTGTAGATATTGGCAAATGCCTCCAGATAGCCTTCGGGATGTCCGGAGGGAAGCCTTGTGTTTTTCCGTGAGGCTTCTGACAGGTACTCATTATTTACACCGGTACGCAGTATTTCTTTGGGCCTGTCAGTCCATTTTAACTGTAGTGTGTTGGCATCGGTGTGGTTCCACTCCACTCCTCCTTTTTCTCCATAAACGCGAAGTTTCAGGTTATTTTCTTCTCCGGCAGCTACCTGGCTTGCGATCAATACACCGGATGCGCCGTTGTCAAACCGAAGGAGAACGGCACCGTCATCATCCAGCTCGCGGCCTTCAACTACTTTGTTGAGGTCTGCACATACGTTGCTTATGGCCAGTCCACTCACATATTCGGCAAGGTGAGCCGCATGCGTGCCAATATCACCCATACAGCCACTTTTCCCTGACCGGGAAGGGTCTGTCCTCCAGGAGGCTTGTTTTTGCCCCTCTTTCTCGATATTGTCGGTAAGCCAGCCCTGGGGGTACTCGACATATATTTTCCTGATCTTCCCCAGCCTGCCCTGTTTTATCAGGTTTCTGGCTTCTTTGACCATAGGATAGCCGCTATAGGTGTGAGTTAGCCCGAAAAGCAGGCCTGTTTTATCTACGAGTTCTTTAAGTTCAAGGGCTTCACCCAGAGAAAAGCATAAAGGTTTGTCGGACATGACATGGAATCCGTGCTCCAGGGCCATTTTGGCCGGACCGAAATGCAGGTGGTTCGGTGTAACTATAGATATGAAATCCATTCGTTCTCCTTCCGGCAACCGGCTTTCTTTTTCTATCATTTGCTCCCAGCTATCATATACCCGCTGCTCATCCAGATATAATGCCTGACCGGTTTGTTTTGACTTTTCGGGATTGCTGCTGAAAGCTCCGCAAACCAGTTCTATTTCCTGATCCAGTGCGGCAGCATTTCTATGTACTGCTCCAATAAAAGCATCTGCTCCGCCCCCTACCATACCCATTTTAATCTTGCGGTTTTTCTTTGCCATAGGCTTGTTTTAGGAATAAAAAGTTAGGTAAAAAAACAGGCATTTTTCAGCCGTTATCGGGTCAATATAAAAATTATGAGTGACTTTAAAAATGTAATTTCTGATGCAAACGTTTGCGGCTGATGATGAATTTGCAGATTTTAAAATTAAAGGTTATTATCCCGTTCAAAACCTCTAAAACTATGAATAAAACGATCCTTCCCAGGCTAAGTACCATGATGTTTTTACAGTTTTTTGTATGGGGCGCCTGGTATGTAACAATTGGAAATTATATGACTGCCCATGGTATGGCAGACCTTACTCACTGGCCATATACCGTTAACCCTATAGCTGCCATCATTGCTCCATTTTTCCTGGGCATGATCGCTGACCGGTATTTTGCTACAGAGCGGGTTTTAGGCGTGCTACACTTGCTGGGTGCAGCTATTATGTTCTATGTACCGCAGACTACGGATAACCCTACCTTGTTCATTGCCATGCTGCTGGCCTATAATTTATGTTATATGCCTACGCTGGGGCTTACCAATTCCCTTGCATTTCATAACATTCAGGACCAGGAAAGACAGTTTCCGGTAGTAAGGGTGTTTGGAACGATCGGGTGGATTGCTGCTGGTCTTTTTATTAGCTATGTCCTTGTATATTTTGTAACGGACAGATTGCCTGACACTACACCTCTTCCACTTTACACTACGGCATTTTCCAGTGTATTACTGGGGCTTTATAGCTTTTCTTTGCCTCATACACCTCCTCCGGCAAAGGGTGAAAAGACTTCTTTAAGAAGTATATTGGGGATTGACGCTTACCATTATTTAAAGAGCAAATCATTTATTGTATTCCTGATCAGTTCTTTTCTTATCAGTATTCCTTTAGCAGCTTATTATAATTTCGCTCCCATTTTTGTGAACTACACCGGTTTTGAGCGTCCTGCGGCTACCATGTCTCTTGGACAGGTTTCCGAGGTGGTGTTCATGCTTTTGATGCCTTTGTTTTTTGTGAGGCTGGGTGTTAAAAAGATGTTGCTCCTGGGTATGGGTGCCTGGGTGTTGCGTTATGCATTTTTTGCCTTTTCAGCGCCTGATGGTGTATTCTGGATGGTAATAACCGGTGTTTTGCTTCATGGTATCTGCTATGACTTCTTCTTTGTTACCGGCCAGGTGTATGTGGATAAAAAATCGACGGCCAAGATCCGTGGGCAGGCTCAGGGATTTTTGGTGTTTATCACGTATGGTGTGGGTATGCTTATTGGCGCTCAGATTGCGGGTGAGGTATATAATAGTTTCCTGGGTACAGCGGAAGCTCTTACTCCGTCCCAATGGAATAATTTCTGGCTGATCCCTTGTGCTTTTGCCGGTGCTATTATGTTGTTTTTCGGATTGTTGTTTAAGGATAAGGTTGATCAGAAGCAGTAGCCAGTAGGCAATCGGCAGGGGCAGTAGGCAAATTTATGGTATCGGAGAAAAATGGATGGTCGGGGGACAGTCCACGGTGTGGGTGGTATGGTCTCACCCGGCAACGGACTGTAGGTTAGCTTTGGCCTGAATGCCCTCTCCGACGCGGAGAGGGAGTTTTGACTTTTGTTATTGTTCGGTTGATTTTGGCGTATGATGTTTATCATACTCAATAAAATGACACGAATTACGCCTAGAACCCGTCATTCCTGAATTTTCGTGTATGCGTGTGTTTTTATGCAGAAGTACAATGAAAATATCAGGCATCTCCCCGATCGCGGCAGTGCCAAACCTTCGTCAGTACACTTAATCGGAGGATTCCAATCTTCGCTGCGCTGCGTTTGGAATGACGTGGTAGGCGTTAGGCGGTGGTAAACCTAACCCACCAGTAAAGCTGCGCCGAATACGCCGGCGCTGTCTCCTAGTTTAGGCTTCACTATCGGGGTTTTGAGGCTGGTGTTGAAGGTATATTTTTCGGCTTCTTTGACGCCTTCTGAGTAAAGTATGTCGATGTTTCCTACTCCTCCTCCGAGCACAATTACGTCCGGGTCCAGTATGTTGATGATATTGGAGATACCCAGGCCAAAGAAATGAGCGAGCCTTTCCAGGGTCTCGGCGGCATGTTGATCCCCGTCTCGCCGGGTTACGATGTCTTTTAATTTTTTGGATGTACCTGATATTTGCTCGTAATATCGCTCTAAAGCCGGGCCGGAAATAACGGTTTCCACACAGCCTGTTTTGCTGCAGTAGCATTTACCTCCGGAGGCATCCAGGAAGTTGTGCCCCCACTCTCCTGCTATACCCTGATGGCCGTTGATGACTTTGCCGTTCACCACTATGCCTCCTCCTACTCCGGTTCCCATAATTACACCAAAAACAACTTCTGCATCAGGGTTGATATCCTGCACCACTCCGAGTTTGGTTTCTGCCAGGGCAAAACAGTTTGCATCATTGGCCATTTTCACTTCAATACCTAAAAGGTCTTCCAAATCCTGCTTGAAAGGCTGCCCGTTAAGGCTTGTTGAATTGCTGTTTTTCAATAACCTAGTTTGTGGGTCAAGGTTTCCCGGGGTACCTATACCGAGGATCGACGGAGAGCTTTTCACCTCATCAGCCATCAGATCAATCAGCTCTTTGATCCTATTCAGGATGTGCTTGTAGCCTTTAGAGGCCTCGGTGGCTATGCGGGTACGGCACAGTACTTCTGATATGTTGACTGAATCTATTACCACGCCTTCTATTTTTGTACCGCCAAGGTCAATGCCCCAGAGTTTGTTGTTGTCTTTTGCCATTTTTATAATCACGATCACCCTTTTCAGTACAGGGCGTTACTGGTTAATTTTTAATATAAAGCTTTATTTCACTTTGAACAGTTTGGCTTCCCATGGCCTCATCACAGCGGTTTCATTTACACTCTGATGGTTGTTCATTTGTAATTCCAGGCTGTTTCCAACTTTTTCGGTGAATGACTGCTCGTTGTCTGAAAAGTTTAAAACTACAAGAAAATGGCCGTCACTATCGAATCTTTCATAGGCGTAAATGTTCGGATCATCCTTGAGCAAACATTTGTAATCGCCATAAATTAACGTTGGGTGTTCCTTTCTAAAGGCTATCATTTTACGGTAGTAACTCAGGATGGAATCTTCATCATATTGTTGAGCCTCAACATTGATATCTTTATGATTAGGATTTACTTTTAACCAGGGTTCAACGGGTGAAAACCCACCATGTTTTGTGGCATTCCATTGCATTGGGGTTCTTGCATTGTCCCTGCTTTGCAGGTGGACCAGCTTCATAAAATCATCCATGGGTTTGCCTGCCGCTTCGGCTTCTTTCCAACTGTTCAGGGTTTCGATATCGCGATAGTCGTCGATGGAGAGGTGGGCCACATTGGTCATACCGATCTCGTCCCCCTGATAAATGTAGGTAGTGCCGCGCATAGAGAGTAAGAGGGTAGCCAATAGCTTAGCTGACTGCTTCCAATAGGCTTTATCGTTTCCAAATCGTGATACTATCCTCGGGAAATCGTGATTGCCCAGAAATATGCTTCCCCAGCCTTTACCTTTAAGTTTTTCGTCCCAGGCAGTAAATACATTCTTGAAATCCACGAGGTTCCATTCCACAGGGTCATATTTCCCGCCGGGGCCGTTATCCATGAACATGTGACCGAAGTGGAAGATCATATTCAGCTCTTTCCCGGATTCCTCCACGTAGTTTATGCCGTGTTCGAGATCAATACCGGGGCCTTCACCAACAGTCATGATATCGTAGTTGGCAAGTACTTCCCGGTGCATTTCCTTTAGAAACTCATGTACCCGCGGACCGTTGGCATAGTAGCGGTTAATAATAGTATTAAAGTCTTTGATGTCTGAATCAGGAAAATCAGTCCTTTTAGACAAGAGCGATACTACGTCCATTCTGAAACCATCTATGCCCTTATCGAACCAGAATTTCATGACATCATACATTTCCTGCCGTACTTTGGGGTTTTCCCAATTCAGGTCTGGTTGTTTCTTTGAGAACAGGTGCAGGTAGTATTCTTCCGTGACAGGGTCATATTTCCAAACGCTGCCCCCAAAGAATGAAGGCCAGTTGTTTGGTGGCTGCCCGTTTTTGGCGGGCTTCCAATAGTAATAATCGCGGTAGGGGTTATCTTTTGACTTCCGCGATTCGCGGAACCAGAAATGCTCATCGGAAGTATGGTTAGGCACAAGGTCCATAACCAGTTTCATCTCCCTGTCATGCACACCTTTTAGGAGCCTGTCAAAATCGGCCATGCTGCCGAATTCATCCATAATATCGCGATAATCGCTGATGTCGTAGCCATTATCGTCATTAGGTGATTTGTAGATCGGGCAGACCCAGATAATGTCAACACCAAGTGATTTGATGTAGTCCAATTTATTAATTATACCCGGAATATCGCCGATACCGTCATTATTGGAATCATTAAAACTTCTTGGGTATATCTGGTAAACCACACTTTCCTTCCACCAGGTTCTTTGCATTGCTTTTGTCATTTTACAGGATCAAAATGTGAGGCTTCATAAATTGCCTGCTCTATATTCTCAATTTCTGTATCGAGCCTTTCTCCAGTCCAATTAAATTGGTTTTGCATGAACCTGGACAGGAGTTTATAATGTGATTTAACACTTTCAATATCGAAATAAAGTCTGCCGGTCCTTCTTATGAAAAAATCACAAAGGGTATTGACGAGCTCATTTTCTATGCAATATTGACACTCTGCCTCCAGCAATCCATATGGGGTTTTGTCTTTTCGCTTTTTCAATATTTCCTCGGTTTGAGTGCCATAATTCCCGACAAGGTAATCGGCCTCTGCTTTGTCTATTTCGTCCTCCAGTGACTGGGTGTAGCGTTTAATGGACAGGGCATCCATAAACTTTCCTCCTCCTAAAGGGATCTCATTGGTGCGGCATGATCCGAGTTCTTTTGAGAGGCCTTTATCTTTGAGTTTTTTAATGGTCAGGTCAGTGACCCTTTCTGCCATCTTCCTGTAGCCGGTGAGCTTCCCTCCTGCAATAGAGATCAGGCCGGTATCCGAAACGAAAATTTCGTCTTTGCGCGACAATTCCGAAGCTGATTTTCCCTCCTCGTGGATCAACGGACGCAAACCGGCCCAACTGGATCTGACATCGCTAATGTTAATATCCGAGTCAGGAAAAGCATGGTTTACAGCATCAATCAGATATTCTACGTCTTCCCTATTGGTCAATACATGCTCTTTGTCGCCAAAATAATCGGTATCAGTGGTTCCGATATAGGTAATCTTTCCTCTGGGTATGGCGAAGATCATGCGGCCATCCGGCACATCAAAATATACGGCTTGCTTTACGGGCAGCTTTTCATGATCGACTACAATGTGTACTCCTTTAGTAAGATGGAGCCGTTTTCCTTCCAAAGAGTGATCCTTCTTTCTTATCTCGTCAACCCAGGGGCCGGTGGCACTTACCACGAGGTCAGCACTGATTTCAAATCTATCGCCATTGAGTTTATCACTGGCTTTTACACCTGTCACCCGGTTGTTGTGGTAAGTTAACTCATGAGCTTCTACATAGTTGAGACATGTGGCACCAAAATGGGCTGCGGCTTTCATCACTTCTATTGTGAGCCGGGCATCGTCTGTGCGATATTCTGCATAAATGCCAGCTCCCTCCAGGTTTTTCTTATCCAATAAGGGCTCCTTCGACAAAGCCTCTTCCCTGTCCAGCATTTTCCTTTGGTCGGCACTTTGCACATCGGCAAGCACATCGTAGACCATGAGGCCAAATGAGGTAAGCAGTTTGCCAAAATTGCCTCCTTTGATCAGGGGCAGAAGCATTTTTTCGGCTGTTACCAGATGTGGGGCCAGCCGGTGAAGTGTGGCCCTTTCCCTGCCTACTTCTCTCACAAGGGCTATTTCAAATTGCTTGAGGTATCTTAAACCTCCGTGGATCAGCTTTGTGGAGCGGCTACTGGTACCAGATGCAAAGTCTTCCTTTTCTACCAAAGCCACTCTAAGGCCTCTTGAAGCAGCATCCAGAGCTATCCCCACACCAGTTATTCCTCCTCCGATAACCAGCAGGTCAAACCGGGAGGATTGCAGGTCATTTAATAAGATAGAGCGATCCAGCGCTGACAAGGTAATCATAACTACTCTTCTTCAATCCAGTTCATCGTACGTTTAACGGCTTCCTGCCATTTTTTGTATAACCTTTCACGGGTCTTGTTATCAAGCATGGGCTTAAAAACCCGGTCTATTTTCTGGAGCTTTGCCAGGTCTTCCTGTTTCCACATCCCAATGCCAATGCCTGCCAGGTAAGCCGCACCCTGAGCCGTAGATTCGATTACTTCGGGCCTTACCACTTCCACGCCTAGTATATCGGCCTGAAATTGCATCAGATAATTATTGGCAACGGCACCACCATCAACTTTCAGTGATTTGAGATCGACTTTAGAGTCTTTTTGCATGGCTTCCAGTATATCACGCGTCTGGTAGGCCAGTGAATCCAGCGTTGCTTTTACCAGGTGGCGGCTATCGGTATCACGGGTAAGGCCAAATATGGCTCCACGCGCGTACATATCCCAATAAGGTGCACCCAAGCCTACAAAGGCCGGCACTACAAATACGTCTTCCGTTTCTTTGACTTCTTCAGCCATGGCTTCGGTTTCCGTGGTATCTTTAATCAACTTCAGACCATCACGCAGCCATTGCACTGCCGCTCCGGCCACAAACACACTACCCTCCAGCGCATAATGAACTTTCCCGTCAACACCATAAGCTATGGTGGTAATCAACCCGTTTTCTGACAGTTGCAACTTGTCTCCGGTATTCATGAGCATAAAACAGCCGGTGCCGTATGTATTCTTTGCCATACCCACCTCACAGCAGGCCTGACCAAACAAGGCTGCCTGCTGATCTCCCGCAATACCTGTTATGGGTATCTCCTCTCCGCCAAATTCCCATACGCCAAAATGGGCTGCTGAGGGTTTAACCTCCGGAAGCAAAGATTTGTTTACCCTTAGTAAATCGGTCAATTCCGTATCCCACTTTAGCAGGTTAATATCGTAAAGCATTGTGCGGGAGGCGTTTGTATAATCCGTTACGTGTTGTTTGCCTTTGGTAAGGTTCCATACAAGCCAGGTGTCTACAGTGCCGAAAAGCAGTTCCCCGGCATCTGCTTTATCCCGTGCCCCGGGTACATTGTCCAGTATCCACTGTATCTTGGTGGCTGAAAAATAGGAATCAATTACCAAACCGGTCTTTTCTCTGACCATATTTTCCAGGCCTTTTTGCTTTAGCTCGTTGCATATGGAGCTGGTACGCTTATCCTGCCATACAATGGCTTTATGGACCGGCTTTCCGGTGGCTTTTTCCCAGACTATGGCGGTTTCACGCTGGTTGGTAATGCCTAATGCTGCAATTTGATTTGGCTTGACCTTTTGATTGGTGATCAGTGCAGTTAATACTTCAAGCTGGGTCTCCCAGATTTCCCGGGCATCGTGCTCGACCCACCCCGGCTTTGGAAAGTACTGTTTGAACTCTTGCTGCTCAATGGCCAACAATTCTCCTTTATCATTAAAAAGCACGGCCCTCGAACTGGTAGTACCCTGATCCAGGGCTATGATGTATTTGTCCGCCATAAACTATTTTATTTTTGCATTTTAACTTTTTTCTTCTGATCCTGTACTATGGCATAAACTGCCGACAAAACGGCCAGGCCTATTATTACAAAATATGCTGGTTTCATTTGCTGATCAAACAATATCCTGTATAGTACGGCACCCAGTATACCTCCTAAAACAGGTGCAATGACCGGCACCCAGGCGTAGGCCCAATCGGAGGTTCCTTTGCCTCTAATGGGCAGAAAAAAATGGGCTAATCGCGGCCCCAGATCCCTTGCCGGGTTGATGGCAAAGCCAGTAGTCCCTCCAAGTCCGAGCCCGATCACCATCACCAGGCCACCTATGACAAGTGGATTCAGTCCTTCCGTGAATTTATTGGCTCCTACGAACAGTATTCCCATTACCAGGATCATAGTCGCTATCATTTCACTTACAAAATTGGCTGCATAGGAGCGAATGGCTGGGGCTGTACAAAACACACCCAGTTTGGCGGCTTTATCCTCTGTTTTGTCCCAGTGCGGCAGGTAATGAAGCCAGACAATAACCCCTCCGGTAAATGCACCAAGGATTTGTGACAGTACATAGCCGGGTACTTTGCTCCAGGGGAACTCTCCAATGAAGGCCAGTCCAATGGTCACGGCCGGATTGATATGAGCGGCACTGATATTTCCTACTGCATAGATCGCAAAGGCAACGGCCAGCCCCCAGGCTACGACTATTACCAGCCATCCGGCTCCTTCAGAAATTGTGCCTTTTAAAACAACACCTGCTACTACACCTCCCCCTAAGATAATGAGTAACATGGTTCCGATAAATTCTCCCAGATATACAGACATAGCGATCAATTTACCAAAAGGAAATGAAAAATACCCGGGTCACCGAAATTAATCTGCATAACGACTTTCATATCTCATGCTATTGCTCTGAGCATCTAATAGATGACCAGAATAATACTTACTATGATAACCAGGATCACGGCATGTACCCTGTAGTTCTTGTACCACGCCAGCTTGCTCAGCTCAAGGGTCTCTGCCCTGTACTCACCTATTGACCATACGGTATTTTTCAATACCTCATCAGACTGGCGTTTTCCAAACATTGACCCTGCTACCATGGCTATACAACTCAAAAGGAAGTGCAAACCGGTCATGTAAAGGAAATGCGGTTTCCATGCAGCATCGTTGAATATAATGGAAAAGAGTGTAATGATTGAACCTACCACTATGGTCCAGCGGGCACCGGTAGTGTTGGCGCCTTTCCAGAACAGTCCCATTATAAAAAGGGCAATGATCGGTGGGCAGAACCATGACAATGCCTGCTGCAGGTAATCCCACAACTTCTCAAAATGGATAATTTGTGGTGCCCAGGCTGTAGCAATCACCATGACTATAAAAGTTACCCAGCGCCCCATTTTCATGAGCTGTTCCGTAGTTTTTTCAGGCCATATTTTGGTAATAAAGTCCATAGTTACCAATGTGGATACGGAATTAAGCCCTGAATCTATGCTGGACATTAAAGCTGCGATAAAGCCAGCAAGCACCAGTCCTAATATTCCGGTAGGTAACAGGTCGAACAGCATGGTTGGATATAGGGTATCCACTTTATCTATTTCCGGGTAGATCACTCTGGCAAATGCGCCGGGAAATATCATGATAAACAAAATAGAGATCTTCAAAAGCCCTGCAAACATAGACCCCCATTGACCATGTAGTGTGGTTCTGGAAGCAAGTGCCCTTTGGGTAATATACTGGTTGGTGCCCCAAAAATAGAAGCCCAACAGAAAAACTCCCGTGAATAATCCCGGCCAGGGCAGTTCGGGGTCTGAGGTTGACCTGACAATATCAAAGTGATCAGGGTCTGTAACCTTCATCACTTCTGCAAAACCACCTGAGGCATCCCACGCATAATAGGTAATGAGCATGCTGCCAAAGATCAGGATCACGGCCTGAATGGCATCGGTGTAAACCACGGCGCTTAAACCTCCTGAGATAGTATACAAACCGGCAATTACAGCCAAAACAGAGATGATCACCCAGAGCTCAAACTGCGGGAATATAAGTTGAATAAGTATACCTCCTGCGTATAGTGTAGCTGCTACATCCACTATTACATTAAGTATGATGGCTATGGCTGACGCGTAGGCACGGGTAAAGTAATCAAAGCGTTTGTTCAGATATTCCGGTACTGTATAGATCTTGTTTTTAAGGTAGAACGGCAGGAAAAAAACAGCAAATATGATCAGTACAAATACGGCCATCCATTCGTAGCTAAAAACGGAAAAACCGGTCACGTAACCGGAGCCGGTGAGACCGACGAGGGAATTACTGCTCATATTGGAGGCAAAGAGTGAAAAACCAATCAACGGCCAGGTAAGGTTTCTGCCTGCCAGGAAGTAGTCTTCCGCATCTTTATGCTTTGACCCGAAATAGAGCCCAAGCAATACAACAAACAGCAGGTAGAAGATAACAATACCTATATCTACGGGCTGTAGTTTATCGTAAAAGTTCATTTCCATAACATGTAAGGGGTAAGTTGAAAAATGGTGGCGGGCTTCAGGTTAAACAAAGGGATGAAATGCATTAAAATAAAGGTTATGTGCAAAAATATTATCCAGCCCCAAAGCCCGACCCGAATGTTAATAATAAGAATAATAAGGAGGTTTTCATAAATATTAGACTTACAATTTCACCATCACAAAAACGCAATCGTTTGCGGAAAAAATATAGGTTTTGTGCTAAGTCTATTTAAAAAAAATACTTATATATTTCGTTTACCAGGCTGGGCAGGCTCCCTGTACCTCTCAGCAAAAAGTACAAATGTTCGTCAAATAAATTCAGATAAAGGCAGGTGCGCCTGCCGAAGAAAAACCTTACTTACATCAATCCATGTTCGAGTTATCACAATACTATTTTGG
>NZ_SMLW01000674.1:22260-43221 GCF_009711405.1 Fulvivirga kasyanovii
GAAAAAAATATAGGGCTGGAGGTAATACCCGAATTTGGTGCCCGCCTGAATAGTCTTAAGATTTCCTCCGGCTCTGTTTCCGGTATTGAGGTTATTGATGGTTTTTCTTCTGAGGAAGATATATTTAATGATACCTACTATAAAAGCGCCTTGCTTTTCCCCTTCCCTAACCGCCTCAAAGACGGTACTTTCATTGAAAACGGTGTTACCTATAGCTTCCCTCTCAATGAAAGGGTAAGGCACAACGCTATTCATGGTTTTATTGCGGACCTTCCTTTTGAGGTGGAATATATTAATACTACCGTTGAGCATGCAGAAGTGCGGCTTGTGCTTAACCAGGCTACCCCGCTAAAGTACTATCCATTCACTTTCAGGTTCAGCGTGACGTATAAAATCAACAGCCAATCTGATTTTGAAGTAAGCATAAACATTCAAAATACCTCTGCAACACATATGCCTTTTGGACTGGGATGGCACCCTTACTTTACTTTTCCTGAATGGTCTGGTGTGCAGCTTAAAGTAAGTGAAGTAGACCAGGTGGAGCTGAATGAAAGGGCGCTTCCATCAGGAAATGTAAAAAGCTACTCGGCCCTCTCTACTTTTAAGGAGGTTGATGAAATTCAACTTGACGATTGCTTTGTGCTAAAATGCAACGACCGCAACATAGCTCACCTGCAAAATGGCCTGGCTTGCCTGACCATATGGAGAGATGTAGACACTATCCCCTATCTGCAACTGTACACTCCCGGCAGAAACTGCATCGCCATTGAGCCTATGACATGTAATGTTGATGCACTCAATAACAAAATGGGCATAATCAGTCTTGAACCCGGGGGCAGTTACACTACATCTTTCGGGACTTCGGTTTGTTGATTCGTTTACAGTTTACTGTGTTCACTGTTTACCTGTTTTTCTAATTACTAAGCACCAAATACCCGTTTACCTGATACAGTCGTCCGGTGGGTTCGGAGTTGGGAATTGTTTATGGAGAGGCTCAAACCTTTCAAGTGTAAGATTATATTTAATTACAAATAATACAAAGGATTATTATTTTGTTAATTTATAATTAAACACATAAAATTCACAATTCACCTAACCAACCTACCTTATGAAAACCTCCAGAATTTTAACTTTAATGACTGCCTTGGTATTAGGCATATTGTTGTCATCATGTGATGATGAAGAGCACGCGCAACCAGTAGAGCTGGTCAATGTTCAGTTTTCCGGCACCTTAAGTGCTTCCGATATCAATGGGAGAACCCTGGATGATATTGAAGAACCCACACACCTTGTTATCAATGTAATACCTCTTGCAGGTGGAGAACCCCATTTGGATATGGAAAAAATTGAGCTGTATAAAATGGGAGACAGCTATGTAGCAAAAGCTGTGGCACTACCAAAAGGAACTCATATAATTACAGATTTCCTTTTAGTGAGTGCATCAAATAAAGTAGTATATGCTGTACCTAAAGCAGGCTCAGCTTTTGAAAAAGCAGTTTCCAAACCACTACCGCATCAATTTTATATCGGAAAAGATGATGTATTTCATCATAACCTCCAGGTATTAAAAGCTACACCTTATTCTCCCCGGGATTTTGGCTATGCATCTTTTACGGGGCAGGTAGTCAACCCCCTCCGTGTAGCAGCATTTGCATCAGATGATCCGGCTTTACCTACTAATGCATATGGCTCTATTTATCACAATGGCGAGAAGATCAAGGGTTTCTCACTCAGTTCGAAGATAACCCTCATTTCGTTTCCTGGCGAAGTAGATGCTGACTATACTATTGAAATACAAAAAACAGGTTATGCTACGTATGTTAAAGAGTTTAATTACCGTCAGCTCACCGACTCACTGGACAACTTGTTGCTCGAAGTAACGTTGCAAAGGTCATTCACCTTGCTGGCATATATAAACTTTGCCGCCAGCAACGTGTTCAGCATGTCCCTGAAAGGTGATTCCGGCCTTATTTCCATAGATTTTGGTGATGGCACTTCTATGAACCATACCTTAAATAACGACGCCAGCACCTCAGAAATCAGGCATACTTATGCTTCGGAGGGCAACCACCCTATCACTATTACCGGTGACATACACATGATAACAGAATTTTACTCTTATTACGGTGACGGCATGATTGACGAAATAGACCTTACCGGGCTCACAGGATTAGAATCCATTATTTTTGGTCTCACGCGAGGCCCGGAAGTAGTTGATCTCAGCCAATGTGAAAAGCTCAATTTTGTCAACATGGCTGCTATTCCTCAAATGAAAGAACTCATATTGCCCGATGTGAACTTTATCAAATATTTCCTGATCAATGGCTCTACCCAATTGAATACTGCCAATATTGATGACATCATTAATAAAATACATCAGAATGCTGTTTTAAATAATGAGATGGATGGGCAGTTCTTTTATGGCTCAGATTGGGTAGCTGATTCTGGGGATCCTATAGGGCCACCTTCTGCCTCTTCTGTGGCTAAACTTACCGAATTAAGGGACACTTATAACTGGACAATTTTGCCTCCTTTATAAAGGGATGAATGGCTGCAAAATTAATCCAATAAAAAAGAGAATGGCTGTACCTGAGGATTTGGTACAGCCTTTTTCCTGCCATTAAATCAACATCAATTCGCCTCCACAGGCTCCATAGATTTCATGGCATTGACAGTATCTCTCTCAGCAAGTATTTTTTGCAGGGCTATGGCCACTCCGTTGGTCCAGCCGAAGCCGTCCTGTAATGGGTACTCTCCTCCTCCTGCCAGCAACATGGTGTCCAGTACATTGTATTTTTCCATCATCTTGCCTGTGGCTTTGTAAACTTCCTGGTTTCTGTTCAGCCACCTTTCTGCTGCATCATTTCCTTCATCACCATAGCCATAGTAATACAGCCCGTTGATTGTGATCCACTGCAGAGGTGCCCAGCCATTGGGGGCATCCCATTGCTGGCCTGTTTCATTGAGTGTAGTTACAAAACCTCCGGGCTTTAGAAAGTCAGACAGTAGTCGTTCTGCCACAGGTTTGGCCTGGGCTTTTGTAGCCAGCCTAAAGAAAAGTGGATAGGCACCTGCAAGTGACAATACTCCCGTTTTCCGACCTTTCACAAAGTCATAATCCACATAAAACTGATCGGCTTCATCCCATAGGTATTTGTTGATGGCCTGCTTTCTTTTTTCGGCTTTGTTTAGAAACAGGTCAGCATTCTGCAAATCACCTTTCCAGTTGTATCCCTGGGCAATCTTCAATTCGAGGTGGTACAGTAAGGCATTAAGGTCGACTGGAATGATGTCTGTCGTATGAATGGTTTTAAGCGATTTGTGGTCTTCAAACCACCGGCTGCTGTAGTCCCATCCTGACTCTGCCCCGGCTCTCAGGTGGCGATAGGTGGTTTCGACGGGGAGATTGTTTTCATGAACAAGTTCGTAGTCCGGTTTGAATGATTCCGGTCTCGGCAAGGCATAGTTATCCCAATACCGGTTCAGAAAGCTCCCATCGGGCATTAGAACCACTCTTTGATGTGCAGGGGAATTGCTCGTCAGGCTATCTGCTCCATTCATCCAGAAGTTGTACTCTGCCAGTAACTGAGGCAGATAACCCATGAACTGCTCACGCTGCCCTGATGCCACAAGATCAACCATCAGCGAGTAAAAAGGAGGTTGAGACCTTCCTAAATAGTAGTTTCTGTTTCCATTGGGAATAAAGCCGATGGAGTCGATAAGAAAGGAAAAATTATCAACCATATTCACTGCCATCTCTGCCTGGCCAGACTCCACCAATCCTTCCATGGTAAAGTAACTATCCCAGTAGTAGATCTCCCTGAAACGTCCGCCTGGCACAATGTAAGGCTCCGGCAGCGGTATCAAAGATGATAACGGGTCGTATTCATCGGGCTGACGGGTTAGTACAGGCCAGAGGTCAGTGCAATGCTCCACAACAGTTTTGGAGGTATCTGACTTAAAACCGGTTACAGGGGTTACAGGTAATTCGAAATGTTGCAATACAAAGTCTCTCAACACGAACCCTTCTTCCCCCTTCTTTGTCTCGTACAAATTATTGATCTCACTCAGAGGCTGCTTCGGAGTACAATCCACAAAGGTTTTGGAGTCGGGAAAAATGCCGGAAAGCTGCACTTCTTTAAAGAATGGGGACTGATAAAAATCAAATTGCTCGCTCTTCTGTTCTACTGTCTGATTACACGCAGACAAAACGGCCAACGAGACAATTATTGCCTTATACAAATAGGGGATTTGTTTCATATTGGTCTTGTTTAGATATGGTCGGGCCTTATTTGCTGGCCGTCACTTTGGTTTTTTCTTCGGATTTGGTCATTTGAATATTTTGCACAATAAACCTGCCCAATGCCCTACCCTGCTTCACTCCATTTCTGATGGCCGGCATATAGTGAATGCCTCCGTAAAGCCTGCTGATCGCAGCTTCGTCGGAAGCCTCTGTAAATGAATCAAATTCTCTGACTGCCAGCCCGTATCTGGCCTCAGTGCTGTCAGTAAAATGGAAAGGCTCTCCATAAATGGAGGTTAGCGCTACGCCTGCAGCTCCTGAGATAACACTATGGCCGCTGGAGTATTCGGGAAAAGGCGGGGTTTGCAGCAAAGGGGCCCAGTCCTCATCAATGAATTTGTTGATCACGGTTTCGGGGCGTACCAGGTTACTTCTGTATTTCTCGTCCCAGCAACTGATGAACCCATCAGCAAGGGCAATAGAGGTAAGTGCATAGGCCTGTGAGCTTTTCATCAGATCAGCCTGAGATACCTGACTGGCTATCTTTGCTATACCTATCCAGTGGCCTCCCGGGGTTATCTTCTTGGTGGCAAACATCACGTGTCCGTGTACATTCATCACATAAGGGTTACAATCCCAGAAGCTGGCAATTTCCCTTTGTTCGGCATCGAGCTTTTTTCCTGTTTCGTAGACTTCATATGCCTCTTTGTAAAACGGGCTTCCTTCGGTCATATCATACGCCGTTGGAGGCTCGGGCTTAAACTGAGAGGCTGAATCGATAATGAACGGCCTGATTTTGTTCCAATGAGGTTCTATAGCCTCAATATAAGCCGGTGGCGTCGGCTGCCACTTATCAGGGTCATCGCTGAGGGAATACTTCTGAAAGGTACGTGTTTCTTTATAGTTATCTTTATCAGCCCATTTAAAGATATGATCTGTTACCTGCTGGGCGTAGGCTAATGAGTTGTCATAAATGGTCTGATCAAGCCCCATATCAAGCAGTTCCTTATGCCATTGCTGACGGTATTCCTCTATTTTGTCTTCTGAAAAGATCAGCTTCCGGGACGCCAGCAAAAAACCTTCAATAGCGGCTACATCAAAGTCAACTACCGCTGTGGGCTCCGGTATGCTTTCCAGGCCATTGAGCTGGCCTGCCAATGATTGATAGCTCGAATCATTTTGGGCTAAAATTTCATACGCCGTTATGCTTGTATAGGCATAGATCCGGCTGGCAACGGGTGGCGAAAAGATATCATGGACGATAACATCACTAAGCAACTGCATAGAATCGTGAAGCTTGTCTGCTTCAATAGATACATCCTGCTTCGAATCGCGACAGGAAACTGCCACGATCATCATTAAGACCAAAAAATACTTTTTAAACATAACTTCTTTATTTTAAATCTTAGCTGAAGTCTGAAGACTTCGTTTAGTGTAAGATCCAAGTCACCGCTGCGCTAAAGACTTGAACCATTGATTGATCTTTACTTCCACCCTTTTATTTCCAGGGATTTCCATTGTTTAGGTACGTGCTTATCCTTCTGCTCTATACCTTTATCAGTTATTTCCAAACCGCCAAATCCGGAAAGTACTGCCTGAAGCATGCCTCCGGCGCCGGTGGCAAAGTAAGGGTTAGTACCTCCTGCTGTCTCTGAAATAACACCAAATGGAGGTACTTCATTCGGCCTGTAGCTTTTCAGAAAAAGCTCATAGGCTTTATCCATATCCCCCAGCCTGGCATAAAGCGCTGCCAGCACGGACTGTCCCATTGCCGGTCCGTCAGCGGCCATTCTCGGCTCATAGTACTTCAAATCCTTTCTTATCTGTGCTTCATCCGTAATTACATCAAGCGGAAAGGCCAGCAAATTAACATCGGCCTGCTTTATCGTTTCACCATTGTAAGTTGCATTTTCCTTTGTAGTCCCATCGGGAAACTGCAAAAGAGGGATATTCTCTGCCACATGCATCCAGTCCGGGTCAGGTTGGATTCCAAGGGCTTTTGCAGCCTCCGTTGCATACCTGAGGGTCACTTTGGCCATACCATTGGTAAAGGCATTGTTATCAATATTTTCCTGCCACTCATTCGCCCCTATCACATTTTTAATGTCATATTGACCCGGCCCGTTTCTTTCTACTCTGCTGGTCCAGAAATCAGCAACTTCTTTCAGCACGGGATAGCCCCTTGTCCTAAGCCACTCCTTGTCACGGGTAACCTGGTAGTATTTCCAGAAAGCCCAGCCAACATCGCCACTGATATGATGCTGAAAGGGACCTGTCAAAGCCCAGACAGGTGTATCTTCCGAACCGTCATCAGATGACTCCCACGGATACATGGCTCCATCATACCCATGGGCGAAGGCATTTTGCCTGGCAGCATCCAGCCTCCGAAACCTGTACTCGAGTAAAGATTTGGCAATTTCGGGCTGCAACATCAATAAAGGAGGGTACATCCACATTTCGGTATCCCAAAATACATGGCCATTGTAGCCCAAACCTGATAAGCCCATTGGTGACAGGCTATAGGCAGTACCTTCTCGGGCAAAGGAATATAAATGATAAAGTGCCGAACGTACATCTTTTTGTACTTGCAGCTCTCCTTCAATAACTATGTCGCTTTGCCAAAGCTCTTCCCAGGCTGCCTCATGACGCCTCAACAACCTTTCTTTTCCTTCCAGCATAGCGAAGATGGTTAGCCTTTCTGCTTCATTGTGAGGGTCTTCGTAGTGCTCACTGGAAACGGCTGAGGAGACAATTGAAAATTCATACGATTCACCGGCTTTCAGCTTTTTATAGAATTTTGCCAGGTGCATGTTGTAGTCCCAGTCTTCATGGATAAGATCAGGTTCCTGACCATGTTTATCAGGAAAGATAAAGCTGTTGCTGGCAGCCACTTTGTGCTTGCCGGAAGGACTTTGTGCTACGGCAGTAAGCAAGGGTACTTTCACATGTGGGCGGTCTATTTCGCTGTAGTAATTTCTCACATCAACCAAATGGTTTGGCGCTTCTATTACGCTCATAGGCACTACTTCAACCGCTTTTTTGGCTTTGATTTTAACCACTGTCAGTGCGGTATATGGCAAATGCCTTAACGACATCATGGTATGCTCCACACTTACCTTATCACCTACATCAAAAGTAGTGGTCAGTGCAGCTTTTTTCATATCCAATACCTGACGGTAGTTACTTATACCTCCGGCAGTTACTCTTCTGCCATCTACATCGAGATTCATGTTTACATGGTTGAAGGTTTTGAGGATATTGGAAACCCTGCCTCTCTGATAGTAGTCATAAACTCCATTAAGCACCACATCCGAGACTTTCATGGGCTCGGGAGAGGAAACTATGCCGACCATACCATTGGCTACTGTAACCCCATAGTAATTATTAGGATCGATGTCTTTGGCTACAATGTGCCACGGTGATTTTTCAGGGGATTGTCCAAAAGACGCCGTACAGAAAAGTATGCATGTAATGTGTATAATATATTTCATTTCTCTACTAAAAGCTGGTTTACTTTCATGGGTTTAACGACAATGGCTGACTGGTTATTCCTGGCAAATATGTAGGAGGTTTCTCCTGCTATTACAATGGGTTCAATTTTTCTCACTTGTCCCTTAATCTTTAAATTACCAAGATTGCTTGTCGCAAATTTCCCGTTTTTATCAATGGACAGGAGGCTGCCGTAACTGGCATCGTACCGTCCCATCTCTACGTTATTATCATAAAAATTGCCTGCCAGTATTACATCCTGGCTGTCCTCAGTAATGCCTACTGCTGAGGCCGTATTTATGGTTGAAAACTGAAGGTTTGAAGGTAACGGCCTCAGTTTGAAATTTAAATTACCGGTATTTTCAAAATAAGCATTTTCAAGGGTGTTTACCTGCAAGAGTTCAGCTTCGGCAACTTTATCTGCTCCAAATAATTCGGATATGGAGGCTACCGCAAAATCCTGTGCATACAGGTACTTCTTTTTAAGGAAAGGCATCTGCTTGGTAAGTTCAAAATAATTGGCGAATGGTATTTCACGGCCATCCAGGTAATAGGTCATCACCTGATCTACTTGCCCATTATTATCAAAATCCTGAATATACAGGCTTAAAGGCTCATCGAATGTTGGCTTAAAACGAGCATTTTGACCTGTATTACCTGCTATAATGTCCACATCACCATCACCATCATAATCTCTGGCCGACACAAATTTCCACCAGCCGGTATGTTTGCTCACTGCCTGCTTCTTTAATTTATCTCCGTCATTTATAAACAAAGTAACTGCCCCCCATTCCAGGGCCAGTACTAAATCCGGATCTCCATCAAGGTCTATATCAGCCCACTCCCCATTTTTGACCAGGCCGACATCGGACAGGCCCTCTGTGTATTGTGAAGTGACATCTGTAAACTGGCCATTACCCTTATTCAAAAACAAATAGGATTTAGGGATCTTCCCGTAATTGTTTGGTACAGCCCGGCCTCCAAAAAACAGGTCCACAAGGCCATCATTATTGATATCGGCAGGCAAAACGCATGATGCTGTCAAATAGGCGCCTTCCAGGGTGATCTTATGATCAAAGCTTCCACCTCCCTGATTGATATAAATGCGCTGTTGAAGGTACTCTGATTCACCCCAATATTCATTTCCTCCGGAAGCTACTGCCAAATCGAGATCGCCATCGTTGTCTACATCTACAAAAACGGCATCCACATCCTCGAAAACATTATCGTTTTTAATTATTTCCGGTGTTTTCTCAAGGAATGTTCCATCTTTTTGCTGCAGGTAAACCGTACTTTCGTTGCGCTTGGATGAGCCAAAAAACACATCCTCCAGACCATCTCCATTGATGTCTCCAACTGCCAGTGCCGGCCCTTCTGTAGAAACCATAAATGGGATCAGACGCTCTCTGTCAAATTCAACAAAGGGATTTTCCTTATGCTGAAAAATCATATTGGTCTGCTCTGTAATATCAACAAACTGCACCTGCTCTTCCTTTGCGGGTCTGACATGGTATTTTGGAAGGTCACTTTTGTAATTGACAATATGCACTTTATCGTATTTCAGGCCTGTAACATTTTCATAGCCGCCATCGGGCCAGACTACCAAAACAGAGTCTACAAGCGAAGTATCTCCTATACCTATATGACTAACCGGCTCCATGGAAGATTGAAATCCCCGGACGGGAAAGTTCTCGTAAACCAGTTTTTCCCTGCCTTTATACACTATGGTTTTCACACCAATACCAAAGGTATTTTTACCTTCTCCTTTGAACTTTAACCGCAGGTAGTGATTATCACCTCCTCTATTTTCAATCGCTAAGTTTTTATAAACAAAGGGCTCATCGTCGATATTATTAACGATTACATCCAGGTCTCCATCATTATCCAGATCGGCATATGCAGCTCCATTGGAATAGGTATCGGCATTGTTTTTAATGTTTTCCTCCAGGTCTGTAAACTTCAGGTTTCCATCGTTCTTAAGGAATTTGTTAGGTAACTTGATCTGGGGTATTTTATCAATCAACACCAGGTCTTCTTTATCTATCCGGTTAGCCTGTGTTTTCCAGCGGTGATTTTCATTGTTTTCCCTATAGTTCACATAATCGATATCGTTCATGCGCCGGGGAATACCGTTGCTCACAAACAGGTCCTTGTATCCGTCATGGTCAAAATCCATAAACAAAGATGCCCAGGACCAGTCAGTAGCATGTACTCCAGAAAACATACCGATTTCGCTGAACGTACCATCTCCATTGTTGAGTTGAAGGTTATTTCGCGCGAACTGTGCCTGATAGCCATATTTCAGTTTAAATTCATAAATGGCATAATCGTCTTCACCCAGGGAGCTTTTCAGTATTTTAGGATCATAGGGCTGCATGTCGAGGGAAAATATATCATTGTGCCCGTCATTGTTTATATCAGCCATGTCTACTCCCATGGAGAACCGGCTGGTGTGCATGATCTGGCTGTTAAGTACTTCGCTAAACGTGCCATCTCCCTGGTTCAGGTAGAGGTAGTCATTTTCATGAAAATCGTTACCAATATATATGTCCGGCAAGCCGTCTCCGTTCAGGTCACCAGTAGTGATGCCTAGGCCATAACCTATGACCAGGCTATGGATCCCGGAGGCTTCTGTTACATCTGTATATTTACCATTGTCATTCTTATAAAGCTTATCTCCTGAGGTTGGGTGAGTCTTACCAATAAATGATTCCCGCTCTCCAAAGGTGCCGTTTTCGTGTACCGAATGGTTGAGTTGGTAGATATCCAGATCGCCATCCAGGTCATAATCAAAGAACGCCGTCTGGGTGGCAAAACCTACAAAATCGAGGCCGTATTGCTCTGCCTGCTCTTCAAAAACAGGGTAGCCGTTGTTACTACCTTTGTTGATATAAAGCAGGTTCCTTCCTTTCAGCGCCCTGAAATCACCCACCTGGTTGACATAAATATCCAGCAGGCCATCCCCATTGATATCAATCACCGACACCCCTGTGGACCAGCCTCCTGCTCCGTCAACACCGGCTTTGGAGGTGATATCTTCAAATTTCAAATTTCCCTGATTGAGAAACAGCTTATTTGCACCCTGGTTGCTGGCAAAATACAGATCAGCCAGGCCATCGTTATTGAAATCCCCAACGCCTACTCCTGCCCCATTAAAAAAATACATATAGCTGAACACATTGAATTCATTGGTCTGTTCCAACTTGTTTTCAAAGTCCAGGCCGGTAACATCTTTTCTCAGTAACTCAAACTGATACTGTACCGGATCTTCCTGCTCACACCCTGTAAAGAAGCACAATACAGCCATCGTACTCAGAATCGTAAAAACTCTCAACATCACTATTTCTGGTTTACTGGTTTATTTAGTTTAAGTACTACAGGTTTATCATTATTTCGCATTACGAGTATTTGCTCCGTCTCTCCTATGCTGATCGCTGAAAATTGGCGGATGTCTCCTTTGACAAAAAAGCCTGATTCGGAGCTGTCCACAACTCTAAAACTGCCTTCCCCATTATTGATAAGCACTTGCCCGTAGCTGGCGTCAAGTTTAGAAAACTGAGGCAGAAAAGCCGAATTATTACCTCCCAGGATCAGATCTATGTAACCATCTTTATTGATATCTGTGGTGTAAATGCTATTCACACTGGAGAGTTGGGTTTTGGCCGGTAGCGGAACCATTGTAAATTTACCTTTTCCGTCATTAAGCGCTACGGATGATTTAAACCATGTGCC
This sequence comes from Fulvivirga kasyanovii, assembly GCF_009711405.1. GTDB lineage: Bacteria > Bacteroidota > Bacteroidia > Cytophagales > Cyclobacteriaceae > Fulvivirga > Fulvivirga kasyanovii. The sequence goes on from NZ_SMLW01000674.1 coordinate 33,725, forward strand.
TTGCCTCACCGTTGCCTTTTGTAAAACATCTGCGGCAAAAAGTTCCTGAATGGATTTATCTGCAAACTGGGAATGTTTTAAATTTTGTTTCTTCAGGCTGGCAATCTGTTGGGTCAGTTCCTTCTTCAGGTGGATACTTACGTCCCTGCCGTTAAGGCTGCGGGTGAGGATTTTATCTACGGTACCGTTATCATCAAAATCGTGAACCCATAGCTTGGCAGGGGCATCAAAAGTACCTGAAAAATAGAAGTTCTCTCCCCGGTTCCCGAGGATCAGGTCCTGGTCGCCATCGTTATCAATATCCGCTGTTGCTACGGAATTCCACCAACCGCTGTAGCCCTCCACACCTGTAGTAATCTCTTTTAGGTCTCCTCCCGTTATTTCAAGAACTATCGGGGACATCCACTCTCCTACTATAACCAACTCCTGCTTACCATTTCCATTGATATCGGTGAGGGTGGCATCGGTGATCATTCCAACGTTCTTAAGCAAAGCGGCCTTTTCAGCCGTAACATCGGCAAACCTGCCCCCTCCATCATTTTGGTAAAGGTAGCTTCTCGGTGAAACCCCATAATTTCCAGGGACACTACGGCTACCTACAAACAAGTCAAGATCGCCATCGGCATCAAAATCCAAAGGTACAGCTACAGCGGTGTTGTAGCCATTATTTGGAAAGGCCTCTCCAAATAATTTAAAATTACCTTTGCCGTCATTAAGGTAAAGACGATCCTGCATGGCCACAGCCCCCTGATAATCATGATTACCTCCGGAGCCTACAAACAGGTCCTGATCACCATCACCGTCAGCATCAAAAAACCGGGCCTCAGTATCTTCAAAATAAGCTGCCTTTTCAATTTCAGGCTGTTCTGAGCGTACAAGGCCATCTGTGCCCTGAATATAAAGTTGACCGGCCTGCTTGTATGCTCCGCAAATAAATGCATCTTCAAGGCCATCACCATTGACATCGGCAACTGCTGTTTTGGGTCCTTCACGGCTAAGCATCCTTATCACGAGACCTTCTTTGTAAAAATCCACAAAATCGTCTTCATGGTGTCCTTCAAAACCGGATGAATCTACTTGTATCCAGGTAGCAGTCTTACTGGCTACAGGCGTATAGTCTGGCAATTTCACTGCCCCAGCCTGCGTGATAGTCAATAGCGTATCGATAGCAGATGGTGAAACAACAGAAACGCTTTGATCAGGCCAAACCACTTGCAATGAATCTACCTTATCCACACTGCCCAGCCCAAATATGACGTTGTAGTCAACAGATGACTGGAACCCCCGTGATGGAATCAGCTCTGAACTGATCGTGCCTTCCTTATGGTACAGGGTTAGTTTTGATCCAATGGCATGGCTATTAGTACCTGAACCCTTCAACTGAACTTTCAGGTAATGGTTGCCCGTGGTTTCCTGCGTATTGTTTTTAAAAACAAAGGCTTCCTGGTTCACATTATTGATCACAAGGTCAAGATCTCCGTCATTGTCCAGGTCTCCATAGGCCGCACCGTTTGAGAAAGAAGGTATATTTTCTGCATGCTCAGAGATGTCGTCAAACTGCAGGTCTTTGTTATTTATGAACACTTTATTCTTTATCGGATTGGAAGGCATCTTGCTAATGATGCTGTTGATATCATCTTTACCACCTGCCAAGGCCATTTTCTGGATCATATCATTGGCAAAAAAGTCTATAAAATCCTGGTCGGTGACATCATGATAGATCCCATTGCAAACATAGATATCACGATACCCGTCGTTGTTGATGTCAAACAAAAGTGCTCCCCAGCTCCAGTCTGATGACGAAACACCGCTGTAGTAAGCAACTTCGCTAAAACTGTTGTTTCCATTATTCAATTGCAGGGTGTTCTGCATGTATTGATGATAAAAGTCCCGGTCTAGTTTGAGTTCATAAACACTGTAGGGTTCGAAAGATGAAGTTGATTTTAGCCTTTGATCATTGTCGGGAAGCATGTCGGTAACAAAAATATCAGGCTTGCTGTCGTTATTGATGTCCGCCATATCTGCTCCCATGGAAAAGGCACTGATGTGTCCCATCTGGTCTTTAATGCGCTCTTTAAATGTGCCGTCCTGCTGATTAAGATATAGGTAATCACGCTCGAAAAAATCATTGGACACATAAATATCTTCCCAGTTATCTCCATTCACATCACCTACGGTTATACCCAGTCCAAAACCTATGAGACTGTTATATATTCCGGCTTCATGGGTTATGTCTACGAACTTTCCTCCTTCGTTTTTAAGGAATTTATCTCCTCCGCCTTTTAGAAAATCCTTCACGGGCCACTGGTCAGCAGGCAATTCACGCTTGTTGCTATAGTTAAGCGTGTTAACCGGCATAAAACTGTTATTGAGGATATAGACGTCAAGATCGCCGTCCTTGTCGTAATCGAAAAAGGCCGCGTGTGTGGTGTAACCATTCTCATCAAGACCATACTCTGTCGCCTTTTCCGAGAAGGTTAGGTCTCCGTTATTGATGAATAATTCATTCTTCTGATCACTGCCTTTCCTGTATCCTGCGTTACATACATAGATGTCCAGAAGGCCGTCAGCATTTATGTCAACAAGTACTACACCTGTACTCCATTTATCCGCACTGGCTACACCGGCTTTAGAGGTAATGTCTTCAAACTTTAAATCTCCTTTGTTGAGATAAAGCTTGTTTTCGCCCATGTTACTGGTAAAATAGACATCCTGCAAGCCATCGTTGTTGATGTCTCCAATGGCTACTCCGCCTCCATTATAAAAATTGCGGTAGAGGAAAATGTTGAAGTCCTTTGTATTCTGAACGTTGTTAACAAAGTCAATTCCTGTGTGCTCTTTATTTACTTTCTCAAATACCCATGGCTGATCGGCTTCCGAAGATTGGCAAGCCAGAAGAGAGGATATAATAACAGAGCATAAGATTAGGTTGATAGATAATCTCATAAGTTCTAAAGAATAGATCCAAAACTGTAATAGCACAGTATGCTATCCCTTAAGTTAAGGATTTTTTCAAAAAAAAGGCCACCCAGCTAGGGATGGCCTTTGGGGAAATACATTTCTTTAATTAATAACCCGGGTTTTGTTCCAATTCTGGGTTTGTAGAGATTGCCTCCGAAGGTATCGGGAACAATAGTCTTGTTTTATCCGATGGTGAAGGCTTTTCCTGCCATGTACCGAGGAAACTATTGAAGCGGATCTGATCGTTTCTTCTCCAGCCTTCCCAGTATAGCTCTCTGCTTCTTTCATCAAGCAGATCCTGCTCAGAAAGCGATGCCAGAGGTGTAGCTCCGCGAATTGTTCTCACCTGGTTAACTATATCCAGGGCCGTTTCACTGGAGGTTCCTCCCCTTAAGATTGCCTCCGCTTTCATCAGCAATGCATCGGCGTATCTTAAAATAACATAATCATTGTCAGGAGCATCTCCTTCTGTAGTAAAGTCAGGTGGATATTTGATAGCTCGTATTCCTGTCACCTCCAGGTTAGGACCGGTTTCTAACAAATTAAAATCTTCAGTAAACACCAGGGGATTACCTGCTCTGTCTTTAAGAGGCTGTCCGGCAGCATTGTACTGCTGCCCAACCAACAACCCTGCATTTAAACCACTTCCACTAGCTGCAAGGTACGGCAGTTCGGTATACAATCTCTGATCTCCTGGCTCAAACCTGTTGTACAGATCACTCAAAGCCACAAAACCATTCCAGCCACTTGGATTCTGATTATAATGCAAAGTCATGAACCAGTAGGCCCTGGCATTACCGGCAGCGGCACCACTGGTATTTTCAGAAACAAATATTAATTCTTCTGATGCGTTTCCATTGTCTGGAATAAAGTTATCAAAATAATTTACGTCAAGGGAACGACCTGTTATAGCATCTACATATTCTACTACCTTGGTCATATCGGCCGCAGCAAAATTATAGGGGCCTTCCTGAGCGCCTCCATCTGGATCTGTGGCTTCATATACTGCTTTATTCAAATAAAGCTTGGCAAGCAAAGCACGGGCAGCATTTTGTGTCGCCAGGGCTGGCGAACCAGTAGCGGTCGGCAAATCATTTAAAACCGCCTCAAGTTCTGCGATAAGCACCGCAGGTGCTTCAGCCCTTGTTAAAAGCTGTGTGGGCGGATTTAAAAGGTTTTCATTACATGCTCTTCTGGGTATTTTACCAAAATTATCCAGTACAAGAAAGTCGTTATATACGCGTAAGAAAGTGGCCTGGGCGGCAACCGAACCTGTTGCTCCGTTACACAGTACCTGTTGGGCGTTATATGCATTTCTGTTGGTAGTCCTCCACACGTTGTTAATATACGCGTGAGCGGTTGTCCATGAATGGCGGTGCAATACGCGCCATATACCAGCATCATCCCAGTCACGGCCCCTGGTAGGCCCAGCCATTTCATCAGTAGGGTGCTGTGTTACAACCAGCAGGTTATCCTGGCTTTGCAGGTCCCGTAAGTTACCATATGCTCCATTCAAAAGTTGCTCAAGGTCTACGTCAGAATCAGCTCCTTCGGCAATACCATCATTGAGCTCTTCTTCCAAATCGCTACACCCAAAGGTGAAGAGAAGGGTAATTATTAAAATATAGGAAAATAAATTTTTCATAGTAATTAACGTTTTCATGATCTAACTAAAATTGAACTCTTAAACCCACTGTAAATGTGCGAGCTCTAGGGTAAGCTGCGTAGTCAATCCCAAAGGAAGGAACTTCGTCAATAGACTTATTGACGTTTACTTCCGGGTCAAACCCGTCATACCCTGTTAGAACAAATAAATTCTGCCCGGTAACAAACAGCCTTAAAGACTGTACCCATGGTGCTATGTCACCAGAACCAAACGTGTAGCCTAAGGTTAAATTAGTCAACCTTAAGAAATCTGCATCCTCTAAAAACTGTGTGGAAGGTACCGGAGAGTCTCCACCACCCTGCTCAGAAGATAATACCCTTTCATCTACATTAGCTCCTCCATTGAGCGCTGCTCTGCTAAAAAGTGCCAAAGCTGTGTTGTCAAAAACCTGATGCCCAAAAGCTCCATTGAAATATATACTGGCATCAAATTTTTTATAGCTCACTGAAGACCTGAAACCTAATGTCATATCCGGGTTAGGAGACCCTACAAATTTTCTGTCTCCATTGCCTGGCCCTACAATACCACTGGCAGTATTTTCACCATCTCCATTTAAGTCTTCAAAAGTAGATAACCCATTTTCATCATATCCGGTAAATACGGGCAGGTAAAAAGCGTACAATTCCTGGTTGTCATATAGAAGTTGTGCTCTCTGGTTACTCAAACCCTGGCCATTAATTTCACCGGTAATAATACCATCAGGGAAGATCCCTGACACGTTTTTAATCTCGTTGTTAAAGAAGCTTATATTAAAACCAACATCAACTGAAAGATCCTGTTTATCAACTGCAACTGCATCAAGGTTAAAGTCTATACCTGAGTTATTAACCGTAACGCCATTCAAATTTCTCCATACAAAAACATCAGGAGCCTGTTGGGCTACTCTCAGCCTGAACAACAAATCTTCAGTCTCTTTCTGATAGTAGTCAATTGAACCTGTAAGCCTGTTATCAAAGAAGCCAAAATCAATACCAAAGTTATATTGAGTAGTCTCCTCCCAGGTCAACCCCGGGTTACCAACAATAGTTTGCTGAATTCCTGATCCGTCATCAAGAGGCTTGTACTGATCCTGAGCCGAACCGGAAGGAAATTCCTGGTTTCCGGTGATACCCCAACCCAGCCTAAGCTTCAAATCGGTGAATAACTCCGGAACAAATGCTTCATCGGCCAAACGCCAGGCTACTGCCGCCGAAGGGAAATACCCGTATTTATTGTCTTCTCCAAATCTGCTTGAGCCATCGGCACGGAAAGTTGCTGTAACCAGGAATTTATCAAAAATACTTAAGTTAACCCGGCCAAAGTATGACTGCAATTCATCATCAGGATTTGTAAATGATTCATTCTGATTCGCAGGAAAACTACTGGCAAAATTTAAATTATTAGTATATAGCGACTGATTGTCAACTAAGAAACCTACTCCACGCTGATTGCTTCCTCTTCTTATAAACTTCTGATAAGAGTACCCTACCAGCGCATTTATATTCAAATCGTCGTTAAGATCTCTTGTAAAGTTCAAGGTATGCTCAATCAAACGGGAAGAGGCTTTTATATTCTCGATGTTACCTATACCACCACTTCCAGAGGCAAAGTTGGCATTTAAAGCCCTTGACACTGCAACTCGTCTTTCGGATTCAGACCTGTCTATACCAAAGTTAATCTTATAGTCCAGGCCTTCGATAATATTAACTGTAGCTGAAATGTTTCCGAAAATACGTGTCGTTTCGGTTTCATCATCATAATATTCAAGGAACGCCAAAGGGTTACGCTCATTATCACTGGGTTGAATTAATTCACCATTGGCATCTCTGAAAGGCCTTGTGGGGTTCCATCTTAAAGCAGAGATCAGCATGTCTCCTTCTGCCCCGACGTTATCCGCTAATGCAGCACCTTCATCACCCACAAAACTGGCGATCAGACTACCTTGAAGCTTAACCCTTTCATCAAGAACACTTTGTCCAATGTTAACAGTTCCTGAGTATTTCTCCAGTCCGGTGCTTTTTATAACACCTTCCTGATCCTGCACACCTAATGAAATACGATAGCTACCTCCACTCTCAGTAGTACCACCGTAAGAAAGGTTGTGGTCCTGAGTAAAGGCTGTTCTGGTAATTTCATCAAAAGCATCTACATCTGCGCCATAATGAAGGTTAGTGTTAGGCACTTCACTTACAAACTCGCTGGCAGACAATAAATCGTACTTTCGGTTCTCTGGTATGCTGCTGGAGCTAAAAGAGGCTGAATAAGTAAGCTCAGGCTTTCCTTTTTTCCCTTGCTTGGTAGTAATAATTACTACACCATTGGCACCACGAGAACCATAAATGGCTGTTGCAGAAGCATCTTTAAGTATGTTAATAGAAGCAATATCGTTTGGATTGATAAAGTTAAGAGGGTTCCTTGCACTTACACGGCCGGCACCAACATCAGCACCGGCGCTGATATCCCTACCATCCAAAGGCACTCCATCCAGTACTATCAACGGATCATTTCCGGCGCGAATAGATGACGCACCACGTATTCTAATACTTGTTGCGGCTCCAGGCTCTCCACTATTGCTAACAACCTGCACACCAGAAACACGTCCCTGGATCAGTTGCTCAGGTGAAGTCTGGAAACCTTTGTTAAATTCCTCCTCATCCACAACAGCAACAGCTCCCGTAGCATCAGATTTTTTAACAGTACCATAACCAATAACCACAACCTCTGAAAGTTGAGTAACATCGCCTTCAAGGGCTACATCCACAACGTTCCGGGAGCCAATGGCTACTTCCTGATTTTTATATCCGATAAAGGAAAAGATAAGTGTGGCGTCATCGCCGACTGATAAGGAATAGTTACCATCGATGTCTGTAACTGTACCATTGCTGGTACCTTTTTCTAAAATATTAACACCTGGTAATGGAGATCCATCGCTGGGATCGGTGACCTTACCGGTCACTGTTCGTTGTGCCAGCAAGCTACCGTAGCTGACCAACATAAACGAAAATAGTAGTAAAATTTTCTTCATAGGGGGTTAGATTTAAAAAAGAATAAAATTTGTATTATTTCATGTCACATACTATTACTGGTTATCAATATGACACACTTTTACCCCTGACTATGAGTACTTTTTGACAATAAATATGGGGTAAGACTCGTATGTCTATTACCAATAATAATCATTTAGAAGGCACTTTTCCTAATAAAAATGGTCGTATTTTACCGAAAACGTCGCCGCAAACGTTTGCATTGAATGATTAATTATAACGCCTCTCATATAATTGACCTTTTCTAAGAGGTGATCGGAAATTTGAATTTTTACAATATGACTGGCTCAGAAAGAGGCTCTTGGAAGTTTGGTCTAAAAATGGTAGCATTGAGATTAGTTGAATAAGTTAAGGCGTATAATCCTTCTATTAATAAGGTAGAAGAAGTGTTTTCTGCCCCATACCAACGCCGCGTAAAAGGATATATAATGAAGAGTAATCAAATTACTATTAAAGACATTGCCCGAGAACTGGATATTTCACCTTCTACTGTTTCCAGGGCATTGAAGGATCACCCCGATATCAGCCCAAAAACTAAAAAACAGGTAAGAGAACTGGCAGAAAAACTCAATTATCAACCTAATAGTATAGCTCTTAGTCTGCGTAGCAGCAAAAGCAATACTATAGGTGTGGTAATACCTCAGGTTGTACATTTCTTTTTTTCTACTATTATCAGTGGTATTGAGGATATTGCTTATGCGGCAGGCTACAGCGTAATGGTAGCACAAAGCAACGAGTCTTATGACCGTGAGGTGATGGACACAAAAGCCCTGTTTAACAATCGTGTGGATGGTATATTAGTGTCTATGTCACGGGAAACTACTGACTATGCTCATTTGGAGTTCCTGCACAACCGGGGAATACCTATGGTATTTTATGATCGCGTGTGCGATTCTATAGATTGCAGCAAGGTGGTTGTAGATGATTTTGATGGTGGATACCGCGCTACAAAACATTTGATAGAACAGGGCTATAAAAGAATAGCCCACCTGGCAGGGCCTCATAGTCTGCATATGTTCAGGCAACGCCTTGATGGTTATAAAAAAGCCTTACAGGAGCACGGACTGCCCATAGACGAAAGCCTGATACTCCCTGAAAATGCCTCCGATGATGAAAATGTAGCCAAAGAACTCACCGAACGCTTGCTAAACCTTGATGAAAGACCCGATGCCATTTTTGCCAATAATGATATTGCTGCCCTGGGAGCTATGATCACAATTAAAGAGCATGGATTGAAAGTTCCCTCAGATATTGGCATCGTAGGTTTTAGTAACTGGAGGTTTACAGCATTAACTGAACCTACTATCACCACAGTAGCTCAGCCCGGCTTTGAAATGGGGCAGGAAGCCGCCCGCCTGCTCATTGAAGCTATCGAAGCCAAAGATGATGAAGTGATCACTTCCGTAACCAAAGTATTGAAAACAGAGCTTGTGGTAAGAGGATCATCAGTTAAGTAAGTTTACAGTTTACTTATTTACCGTTCACTGGTCGCGGTTGAGGAAATCTTTTTCTGCACCGTCATTATGAGGGGGTACGACGAAATAATCCCCAATCTCGGGGCACAAATTGATTTCGCACCTCGAATTCAGTTTGCTGCTTATAATAAGGGGATTGCTTTGCCGCTTGTGGGCAGGTTTGTATCTCACTTCGCACGATAACAGTGAACTTCCCTAATTAGAAGTTGACTGGTTCCAAACCAAAACCATATTGTTGAAAATGCTAAAACTTCTGTTATTAACTTTCATTATGGTTTAAAACATCCTTATAATCCCCTCCAATGCTGTTAAAGTTATTAAGGCCGCACTTCAAATGCCTGCCTGTTTTGTCCCTACAGGACAATCTGATCT
>NZ_SMLW01000674.1:43481-64450 GCF_009711405.1 Fulvivirga kasyanovii
GCAGTTCTATTTCGGAGGTACAATCTTTAATTATGGCAGGAGACCCACTGTAGGGAGAGGCGATGCTCAGAAAAGTAGCAACCTCTGCTTTAAGGTTATTACCTCAGCCGGTGTTATGGAACAGTAAAGCTTTACCAAACTTTCAAAGTTTAGTAAAGCCGCAATTTAGCGCTGTAAGCTGTCATTAATCTATCAACCAAAACTGGTTACTGATTACCCCAGCTTCAAACTAAATATCATTTTCGCAGCCTGAATCCTGTCTTAAACACAACTGGACTGTTATACAGGCCATCTTCATTATCGTGAAGGACGTTGAATAATACGAGTGCCTGCATTTCGAGCCACTTGGCTACATTGAATTTTCGGCCTACTCCTATTAATAAGGTCTGCTTCCATTCTCTTTTGGGGATTTCGCCGGATGTGGTGGTCATTCTCATGCGCTCAGCTTCCATGTAAGCAAAGAAATTTTTAAATACCATATGGTTGGCAAAAGCACTATAGCCGTATACTTCCTTTCCAACTTGAGAATTTACTCCCTGTTTATCTGCTTTAAACTGGCTGCGATAACATCCGGTAACACCCACCTCAAAAAGCTTATTGATCCTATAACCTACGGCAGGGGAAAGGTCAACATTTAACGGATTGGTTTTACTGATATTAAAGTTACCGCCTATGACCAGACGCTCCCAAAGCGATTCTCCCTTTAATGAAGTCCTCTTTACTGCACTACTCAAGTCATTGCTGTTCGGCATGTAGGAATATTTCTTCTTCATCTCCCCCATCTGCGACTGCACTTGCTGTATTTTATCTGCATTTTGGGTGATATACTCCCTGGCGTGGGAGGCCATTTTCTGTTTGAGTTCCTGCTTGGCGGCCGCTTGTTTCAGTTGCTCCTGGGTACTTTCCAACTTGTTCTTATAATCTTCCAGATGCCCAAGCTCCGAGTCGTCCCCCAGCCCGCCAATAGCATCATACTCTTTGGTGCCTTTCAATTCATCTTCTGCACGTTTCACTGCTGCCTCCTTCACCTGCCTGGTTGTAGTTGAGTCAATGGTCACCTGAGGGATCTCCTCCCCCAACTCATCCTCCAAAGCTGTTTTGGCCCTGGATTTGGCCTCGGTTTTCACCTGATCGGAAGTTGTGGAATCAATCTTTATATCCGGGACATCCACATAACGGTTTAGCGAGTCCTTCGCGACCTGCTTTGCTTTATTACCGGCTTTCCGGGTAGTTGTACTGTCTATGGCTATATCAGGAATATCTACCCTATTATCAAGGCTATCCTTCAACGCACTTTTCGCCGTCGATTTTGCCCTTTGTACATCCGTGCTATCCGGTACCACACCTGTCAGCTTACTCTTTAATGTATCGGAAATAACCTGACCTTTGTCATTTTGGGTGGTATCAGCTTCTACACTTGCGGTATCGGTGGAATCTTTGGGCTGATCGTCCTGCGCCTTCACTTGCATAAAGGAACAAAGGAGCAATATTATAAACAGTAATTTTTTCAAAGCATGTTTTGGATAAGTGGCAAATTTAATATTAATCCCACATTTTTTATAGCATTATCTGTAGTTTCTGATATCGGTTTACAGTTTCACCGTTTACTATTTATCAGTTCCCCAATAATCATCTCAAGGGCATATAGTTTCGTAGAAACATTCTAAACACCAATTCTCTAACGCACTACCGACCACTTCCGACTCCGGTCTTCTGACTTCCGACCTGGGCACCATTCACTCCGGAATTTTTACCGAGTACCGTACACCATTTACTGACACAAAAGTGAACCAAAAAAATATGAACTGTGAACCATAAAGTCACGCATGTACTATAATGGCCTTATTTTACCAAAATGCCTCCCATATAAATACTAATTTGACTTTACCCATAAAATTTTTCAACCAAACCTAGTTATTATGAAAATCAGATTTTTGTGCTGTTGCTTTTTGCTTATTAGTTACGGAGCATTTGCACAGCAAACCTATCAGGCCACATATTTTACTACCAGTGAGTATGTACGCGAAATTCCTGCGCTTTCTGCAATGGATAACATCATAGCCGCACAAGGCTTTGAACATGTGGCACCTCCTAAAAGAAGGGGTACCAATATTTTTGTGCCCGGCAAGGGCCTGCCCAAGGGCGAAGACCCCTTGATAGCGAAGCAAAGAAGCGTACAGAGAAGTGCAGAAGAAACACTTCTTGCTGCTCCTATTGTTTCCTTTGATGCTCATGTCGGCTCAGTACTCAATGACCCGACAGGTGCGATTGGCCCCAACCATTATGTCTATGCCTTTAACAGTGGCTTTGGCATACTGGACAGGTCAGGAAACGTTCTGGCTCCGGAAGCTTCCCTGGGCACTTTGTTTCCCGGCGAAACATTAGGTGACCCCGTGGTAGTCTATGATAATTTTGCAGACCGTTTTATTATCATGGAGTTTAGCAATTCTCCCAACGGTATACTCATAGCAGTGTGCCAGGGACCAGACCCTGTAAATGACGGGTGGTACACTTACCGCTTTAATACAGGTACTTTTCCTGATTATGAAAAGCTATCTATATGGAGTGATGGATACTACATTACTGCTAATAAAGACCAAAACAGTGCTTCTACAAGCCAGGTGATCTTTGCCCTGGAAAGGGATAATATGCTTACGGGAGCTTCTGCACAAATGATCGGCTTCCCGTTACCGGGTATCACTACAAGTGGTTTCTATAGTCCGGGAGGCTTTAACGCTACAGGCTCCACCCTCCCTCCTGTTGGTGTAGGGCATTCGGTGGTGTATATGCAGGATGATTCCTGGTCAGGAGTATCTCAGGACCACCTTAAAATATGGACTACTGATGTAGACTGGTCATCACCTTCCAACTCAACGATATCATCTCCACAAATATTGAATACCTCAGCCTTCGATGGTGTATTTGACGGAGGATCTTTTCAAAACCTTGATGAACCGGGCAGTGGCCCCGATCTGGATGCATTGCAGGCTACCATGATGTACATGACCAATTACAGGCGCTTCGGCACTCACAATTCCGTGGTCATGAATTTTGTAGTGGATGTAAGTGGTAATGATTCAAGGGCTGGTATCCGCTGGTATGAATTAAGACAAACCAATGATGGTGACCCGTGGACGATCTATCAGGAAGGCACTTACCTGCAACCCGACGGCCACAGTGCATACTGCGGAAGTATTGCTATGGACAGCCAGGGGAATATCGGCATGGGTTATACCATAGTGAGTAGCACGGTTTATACTTCTTTGAGGTATACCGGGCGATTAGCTACCGATCCGCTGGGCACCATGCCTCAGGGCGAGCAGGTGGTGGTCAATGGCGACTCTGAAGAAAACAGAGGTGACGGAAGGTATGGTGACTATGCCCAGATCACCGTTGACCCGCTGGATGACCTCACTTTCTGGCATATTGGTGAATACTTTAAAGGTAACAATGTAAGAAGAAGTCATGTAGTTGCTTTCAAACTGGGCTCCGGATCAAGCGACACTGAACCACCGACAGCGCCTAACAACCTGTCTGCCTCCAATGTTACTTCTTCAAGTGTTGATTTGAGCTGGAATGCTTCTACTGACAATGTTGGAGTTACAGGGTATAATATTTACAATGGTGCCTCTCTGGTTACAACAGTAAGTACAACAAGCCATACGGTAACAGGATTATCAGCAAACACAAACTACACTTTTACTGTCAGGGCAAGGGATGCGGCTGCTAACGAATCAGGAGCAAGCAACAGCGTTAATATCACCACTTTGCCGGCTGCCGGATGTAGTGGTGGAATTACTTCTTTTCCTTACTCAGAAGGCTTTGAAAATACCATCGGTGCATGGACTCAATCTACAAGCGATGATCTGAACTGGACAGTGGATGCCAACGGAACACCTTCAAGCAGTACAGGGCCGTCAAGCGCCGCCGAAGGGTCATACTATATTTATGTAGAAGCCTCAGGCAGTGGATATCCCAACAAACAGGCGATCATCAATTCTCCTTGTTTCGACCTCAGCTCGGAAAGTCAGGCTTCGTTTAATTTCAAATTCCATATGTATGGGGCTTCCAACATGGGTAGTATTGCTCTGGAGGCCAGCAATGACAATGGACAATCATGGACTTCTCTATGGAGTATGACAGGTAATCAGGGCAACAGTTGGCAATCTGCCAGCATTGACCTGGCTGCATACCTTGGAGGTAGTGTCCAGCTACGTTTTAACAGGATCACGGGAAGCACCTGGCAGGCGGATATTGCCATAGATGATGTTGAACTTTCTATCGGAGATACCGGAGGAGATTGTGTGTCCGGTGACGTTGAGTTGAGTATAACACTTGACAATTACCCGCAGGAAACCTCATGGACACTGAAAAACTCATCAGGGACTACCATAGACTCTGAAAGTTATTCTTCATCCACCCCAGATGGGTCTACTGTAACCAAAACCTTCAGCGGACTGGCAGCAGACACTTACACTTTCACCATTAATGATACCTATGGTGATGGTATTTGCTGTGGCTATGGTAATGGATCTTACACCCTATCAAGTGCTCAGGGCGTAATTGTAACAGGTGGTGACTTCGGCAGCTCTGAGTCTACAGAGTTTTGTGTTGAGTCTGCTTCTGCCATGTTGAGAACCAATACGCTGAACGGTGAAGAAACAGACCTTTTTCAAATATACCCTAACCCTACCCGGGAAAGGCTGAGTATTGCTGTAAAGGATCATCAGATTGAAAATGTTCAGATCTTCTCTATGTACGGCATGCTGGTTACTGAAATCAACGAGGAAGGGCCATACGAGCAAATAGATGTTTCACATCTGACACCGGGCACCTACTTTATAAGGATCACCTCCGGCGACCAGAAGGTAACGCGGAAGTTTATAAAAGAATAATGTAGCCGTGTAAATTGAAAGAGGCTGGATCAATTGTTTAATCCAGCCTCTTTTCTTTATTTCTTGATTCAGTAATTACTGGCAATAAGTACCAGAGTCTTCACAGCAATACGTCCAGTATCCATAAGTTACTACGGTAGGACACCCATATTTACCACAAACAGAAGCTGAAGCCGCTCCTCCTTGTACTTTTACAGTTTCACTTTTACCCGTAGACACTTCTGTTACAAAGCTTTTCACTTTAAGTTGCTCAATCTTAAGCTTTTTCATAATTAGTAGGTTTTAGATGTAGAAAATTATACTTCCAAACCTACCCCTGAAAATAATAAGATGGTATCACTGGATACAGGTATAATTGGTGTTGGAACGGGGGTTGGGCTGACAGAATAATATTGAAATACCTGCACGACAAATTAAGTTCGGAATTTATGAGGCCGTGTCACTGGTGCTCATTTAAAAGTCCGTAGTCATCCTGCGGAAGACTACGGACAGTAAGGGTTAGTATTTGCTTTACAATGAAATACTTTAAAGAATGCTGATAAGCAAATAAGTTTATACTATGCAGGAACACTCAATTCTTAAAACTACTTTTGAATTAAAATCATCAACCCTCCAGGCTGTATTCTAGTAACTGAGTTTTTTTCCGAAGACACAAAATACACATCGGAAAACTCCTCACTCACCCCCTCCAAAACCTGCTCCTCCCCGGAAACATTATGCACCACCAGTAATTCCTCTCCGTTGTAAGAACGTTTAAAAACCAGTAGTGCGGGATTAGGTTGCTCTACCATTTGAATATCGCCGTAGGTAAGTATATCGCTGCTGCGGCGGAGGGCGATCATCTTTTTGTAGTGGTTAAAGAGGGAATTAGGGTCATCTATTTGTTCACTAAGGGGCTTGACGGATTCGTCAGTAGTGAAGGTGGGTTTTATCCATTGGGTGCGGCTTGTGTCATCTTTGGCCGTTTCCCATAGAAATGGTTCGCGTATGTGTTCATCGGGTTTCATGCCGCGCATGCCTATCTCTTCTCCATAGTACAGGTATGGGGCTCCCGGCAATGTCAGTAAAATGGAGGCGGCCGATTTGGCTTTTTCAATGTCATTATTGAGGACACTCATCACCCTGTTTTGATCATGGTTGCTGAGGAATGTGGCAATGGCAAAATCAGGATTGTACTGTCTGAATTTTTCCTGCCCGGCAGTATAGTTATTTACGATACTTGCTTTTTCATCGGCATTCCAACTATGACCGGCAATAGCGGCCGAAACATTCACCCCCTTGTTTAATGTCTCAAGGATGCTAAATGCCAGGTCAAAGTTGAATAATGCTGAAAACCCCTCGGCATAAGGTGCCTGTATATCGGTGTTGGCCCACACCTCTCCTACCAGGTAAACATCAGGCTTTACTATCTCCATTTTCGCCCTGAACTCTTTCCAGAATTCATGATTGTCCTTTGCCCTGTCATCCGGATAAATGTGCTTGGCGGCATCTAGTCTGAATCCATCAACACCGACTTCCTGCAACCAAAACCTGCCAATATCATAGATCTCTGCCCGCAGTTCGGGGTTATCGTAATTGAGGTCTGGCATACCTCCATAAAAGAAGCCGTAGTAATGTTCCGCAGTGGTGTCTCCGTTTACAGCATGCCATTGGGTAATATTGTCAGAATCAAAGGAAACTTCCTTTTTAGCCAACTGGTCTGCAATAGAGTCTTTGTCAGCCCAGACATAATAATCACGATATTGGCTGTTTTTATCCAGTATGGCACTTTTAAACCAAGGGTGTTCTGAGGAGCTATGGTTAATGATCAGGTCAATGACTACCTTGATATTGTGGTTATGGGCTTCCTGCACAAACGCCTTAAAATCTTCCATGGTACCATAATCAGGGTGAATGGCCCGGTAATCGATAACGTCATATTTATGGTAGCTTGGCGAGGGCATAATGGGCATAAGCCAGACCGCCTCAACACCCAGGTCTTGCAGGTAACCGAGCTTTTGCGTCATGCCGTTGATGTCGCCAATACTGTCCCCGTCAGAATCGCTAAATGATTGCACAAAGATTTCATAGGTGATGCCATGCTGAGGCCAGGCAGAGATGAGTTCCTTGTTTTTTTGTTCAGATTGACAGGCAATGGCCAGCACAGCGACCAGGACTGGAAGTATGTATTTAGAAGCTTTCATAGTTGGTTTTATAAGGCATTCCTCCCACTGCAATTAGCGGGTAGGAATGCCTCTTGAAATGTTTAAGTACCTGCAAGACAGGTAATACCCTGATTAATTTTACTGATCTGCTTTAACAAACTTTATTTTCTGCAAGTCTGTACTATTCCTTACAGTTAGCACATATATACCTTTAGGTAACGTGCTAATGTCCAAATGTCCGTTGACATTTCCTGCAAGTATACTTTGCCCTGCAAGGTTGCGTATTTCAAATGTAGTGCTGCCCGGCATTCCTTCAAACTTTAAATAGTCTTTCGCCGGTATAGGATAAACGTTGAGTTTATCAGTGTGTCCATCCTTGATGCCTGTAATAAATTCACTGGTTGTAATCGTGGCTTCTCCCGAATCTGATGTATAATGGGCATTTTTTGCCGTCACTTTATATGTGTAGGCAGTCAGCCCTGATACGTTCTTATCTGTGTAGGTACTTACATCAGCCCCCAGAGTCGTTACCAACTCAAAGCCGGCTCCGGCTGACCTCCATACCTGATAGTTTGTTTCTATGGCTGAATTATCCTCCCAGTTTAGCACCACTTCATTTCCTGACATATTTGCTGATAAACCAGTTGGAGCTATAGGTTGAACAAAATCAGTCAGTTCTGCCGCCACTTCGGGTAATTTTACATCTGTATAAATCCTAAATTCCCCGGGCTGTAGTTGCAATGTTTTAGAGGTTGCATCCACAACCAGTTCATCTCCCATGGCAAAATAACTATACCAACTCCCTGTATGAGGAAAACTAATGGTTATATCTTTCGCAGAAAGGTTAAAATTAGCCACTACCAAAAGGTTCATTTCATCTGTCGATCCGGGATTACTTACAAACGGATCTGATTTGAGTACGACCTGCTTTACCAGTGCTTCAGATTCATTAATGGTAGTAACATTATCAGAAAATATGGGATATGATTTTTTTAGCTTTACAAGTTCAGCCGTTACATCATACAGTTTTAACCGCTCCTGATCTTCGTCATAACCCAACCCTCCATCAGCCCACGGAATAGGCTTCTCTCCTGTCCTGCCATTGAGTTCTATTGATTTATCGTAGCCTAATTCACCAAACTGCCAGATCATTTTTGGGCCACCAATAGCATAATAAACAGCAGAGGCAGCCTTCACTCTCTCCAGAGCTATATCCAGGTCTTTGGTATTGTAGCTTCCGGGAATCGAATTGCCAAAGCTAATATTCCGGTAAACCAAACGCTCTTCGTCATGGCTTTCCATGTAAGCGATGAGATTGGGTTCCTGCCAATTGCGGGTTTTATAATAGGACCAGTCAATAGATGAATTATCACTAAAGCCCAGCGTATTCTGGTTAAAATTATGGTTCATATTGCCCCAAAGCATGATACCATAGTCTGCCAGCACTTTTTCTTCGCTGTTGTCTGCAAGATGCTCGAATATTACATAAGCCTCCGGGTGGTGTGCCCAAATAGCATCGGTCATTCGTTTTAGAAGATCAATGCGTGTTTGATTGTATGCGCTCCAGGCCCCCACGTCAGAACCTTCCGTAAAGTCCTGCGTGAAACCTTTGGTGAGGTCAAAACGATAGCCGTCAAATTTGTATTCATTCAACCAGTAGTGATTAACCGTATCTACGAAATTTTGCGTGTAGGCAGACTCATGGTTAAAATCATAAAACACATTGAAAGGATGGCGCGGAGTAACATTAAGCCAGGGGTTATCCGCTGCCGGCTTGAAGGTTGACTCGTTCCAGTATAACTGGGCCAGTGGATTATCTTCATGGGTGTGGTTAAGTACCATATCAAGAATAACCGCTATCCCCCGCGAATGACATTCGTCAATAAATGCCTTCAAATCATTTTTAGAGCCATAGTATTTATCAGGAGCAAAGAAATAAGATGGGTTATAGCCCCAGCTCAGGTTACCGGAAAACTCCATAACCGGCATAAGCTCAATCGCATTAACACCAAGTCCCTGGAGGTAATCGAGCCGGTCGATAATGCTTTGATAGTTCTGCTCTTTATCAAAATCCCTTACCAGTAACTCATAAATGACCAGGTCTTCTTTTGCAGGCTTCACAAAGTTGGTTATCTGCCAGTTGTAAGGAGTCTGACCTGTTTGCAGAACAGAAACATTGCCTGATGCACCGTCTGGGTAGGTTTTCAAAGCCGGGTAAGTTGCGGCAGGGATAAACGGATCATTATTAGGGTCCAAAATCTTATCTGCATATGGATCTCCTACTATGATTTCTTCATCAACAAGGTACTGAAAAGCATATTCCTGACCTGAGTTAAGCCCACTTATTTCCAGCCAGAATAACTCTCCATCCTGTTTCATCCGATAGTTGGTTGAAGGCATCCAGTTATTAAATTCTCCAATAACATAAACGCTGGTTTTACCTGGTGCCTCCAGGCTGAGGGTTACTTTTGATGGGTCTGCGTCATAATTTATACCTTTGATGATACTCGCAGGTGTAGCAGCATTTTCTGTGGCCTGCCTTACGATAAAGTAGAATTTATCCGTAGCAACATCACCTCCCACTGAGGCAGTAACTGTGGCTTCAATGGTACCACTTTCAACGACATTATGTGTGTAGCTTAACTCTGTACCGGTTAAAGACTCAACCACCACATTATTGATCTTCAATTCAAGATCCGCTGATGCCGAACTTAATGCCACAATATTGATGGTACTACTTGGGTCTACAAAAAAGTATTCATCGGAAGGTTCGGAAAAAGACACCTCCAGCTCCCCGGTTGAAATATCGATAAACAGATTTTCAGGGCTTTGTCCATTGCCCCAGTCATCAGCCTTTACTTTGAACCCTATTCTGGTGATCTGATCTGCTGGTTTGTTAAAAAAAGTAGTTGGGGTAAAGGTCAGCGTGAAAATATCAGGATTCCCTGTTGCACTAAATTTGGCCGCAGACTGTGCGCTGGTTGCGGGATTGACATTCGTTGGAGCATCACAATCAGAGGCACATTCAGGAAGCCACGCCCAAAGCCAAAGTGCTGACTCATCAGCCAGAGAAGGTACTGAAGAGACATCTATGGTTAATGTTAATGGCTGATCCGCTATGGGAAAGGCGGGGTTTGTTGTGAAGGTTTGAGCCTGTCCATAACAACAGATCGACAAGAAGATTAAGTAAAAAAGGTTTTTCATATTAAGGTGGTAAAAAGGTAGTGCAGTTTTCGCTGCACTACCATATGGGCAATTATTCCAGCGTGATCGTTTTTGAATTCGTATCTAGGGTAATTAGATAACTACCGGGAGTGCCTGCAAACCTAAAATTATTGTCATCGTCCAGAGCATCCTCAAAATCAACATCTATAGTATATCCTTCGTTGAGATAGTAGGGATAATTTGTCCCTGACCCCCAGTCACCTTCTGTGTTGAAAAACCTAAAACTGTCATTCGTAAAGTAAAGGGATGCCATCCATACACCAGCGGACACTTGATACATTTCCGTAGGGTTATCCCACCCCCAACCACCAGGTGTAGCTGCGCCAACCATAAATTTTGAAGCCCCAACCGGGTCTGCCAGCACAATTGTATAAACACCCTTAGAATCTTTAGTTTTATCTCCTGTTTTGGCTATCACTTTCCATTGCAAGGAAACGAGCTCACCTTCTGATGCTCCAAGATCAGCAAACAGATCAAATAAACTCTGATGGGATATTATAGTGCTATTATCATTTGCATCAACGGTAAGTAAAGGATTTGAAAAATCACCTCCTGTGGTATCCACAATCCATTGATAGCTAACCTCCCCTCCAAAGCTAAAGAAAGTGCTGTCCCAACTTACCGTTAATTCGTCTGCCGGATCCATTAAAGCAATTAACAGCTTGTCTGGTGTCTGATTACCAAAAGGAGCAATTTCCCCAACAAATCTTTTAATTGTAATAGTATTAGGAGAAGCCATTTTAGCCAAGTCACCATTGGTTGCTGAAACTGTCCATTTCAAATCAATTTCTTCACCAACAGCCAACCCTAAGTCAACTAAAGCCTGATCCAATTCCGTATTGGTCAATGATACATTAGTTGCCGTACCATCATCATCAGAGGGCACCGACAGCAACGGGGAATTAAAATCACCATCCACTCTGGCAACCAGCCAGGTGTATTTTACAGTTGAGTTAAATCCGCTTCTCGCTTCGTTCCAGCCAATGACGACTTCCTCATCAGGGGCTAATGAGTTCAATTCAATTCTTGCCCCCGAAACAGGGTTCAATTCAAAATCGCGCAGACTTTCCAGGCCTGAGCCTTCAAATTCTTCCTGCTCGCATGAAAAAGCAACAAAAACTGCTATAAGTATTAAATAAATATTTTTCATAATTAATTATTATTCTTCTGTTAAAGGAAAAGCCTCAAATGTATCGCTTTGAACTGTGCCTTCTGCATTCCTGAATATGTAGCTAATTTTGGTTATTGCGGCTCCTTCTGTGACATCAAAGAATACTTCCGGTATGAGTGACAAGGAATATATGCCATCTCCCCTATCTGTAAGCTTTAATTCCGGAGAAGAGCCAACATCTGACCATTGCGTTCTTGGTACATCCTGAAAATCAGTTCCATCCGCATTCTGGCCACTGATAAAAAGATATGCATAAATCTCAGTGACTGACTTCATGCCTGAACTGCTGGTAAGGTTCTGATCAAAAAATAGCGTCACTACATCTTCATCGGTAAACTTAACAGGAAAGGTTCTGTTTTCGCTGGGAATGTAAATCAGAGGTTGTACAGCTATAACTCTATCATTATCGCTTTCTATACCATCCGTCCAACTCCGGCTTTTTAATTTAATACCAATGGCTCCTATTTCAGAAGGCGCTTTTCCAAAGAAGTCTACCGGAACCAAAGTGATACTATAGACATCCGGGTCTTCCGCATCTCTTGTCATTTTGGCCGCATCAGTGTTTTCTCCACCGGCAGGATCTATATTTGTTGGGGCATCGCAGTTAGTGGTACACCCTTCTGCAAGCCAGGACCACATCCATACATCACCAGAATACCCCTCCAATCTGGTTCCGGTAACGTTAACCGTAATTGTCACTTCATCCTCCGCAGTAAATACTGCCGGACTTGTCGTCACGGTTTGAGCATTCCCTGCCAAAGGTAATAAAGCAAGCAATAAAATTTTTAATATGTTCTTCATCGTCATTTCCTTTATTGTTTGATAAATCGGTATCTGTAGCTCAAAAAGGCACTTTTCTCACCTTTGCTGTTGGTTTGATACCTTGTAAACTTCAGGTTCAGTACTCCTTCCCTCAATTCCAGATAACTTTCGAACTCAAGCGCCTCGCTATCCGCAAATATGATCTGAGTTGGCGCCTGCAAGTTATCCAGCGTCCATGGCCCTGAAGTAATCCCTATAATCGCCGGAGAATTTCCACGGTCGATCGTAAAGCTTGAAGGAGCTCCGCCACTAACTTCCAGGTTCATGGTGTAGTCGGTGTAATCAAAGATCTCCGTGATGTCCATGGTCTGAACAAAAGCCGGAAAACCTTTTCTTACAGCATCCTCATCAACCTGAATTACAGAAGCCAGTTTCCATGTGCCGGCCAGCTCATTTACCTTATCAACAGGCTCTCCTACTCCACCGTATTCTTCAATACACCCCGTGGCAAGCAAGCTGCCAAATACCAAGAGTGCTATGTTTATAAATGTCTTTTTCATCATGTTTTTCATTTTTAGTTGTTAGCAGCCTCCTTCAGTGTTAGGCGTAAAAACATCTGTACCTCCGGCACCGGCTATTTCAGTATCAGGGAACTGTATAGCCATACCCGGACAATCCCATGAAGAATTTCTGATCCTGAGATCACTTTCTCCGGCTGCACCTCTGCGTCTCAAATCATGGAACCTTTGCCCTTCTGTCACCAGCTCCTTTCTTTTCTCTTCTCTCACAGTGTTTAGCAATGAAGCCTGGCCTACACCACTTGATACAGGTGCTAAACCAGCTCTGGTTCTGATATCATTGATATCATCAACGGCTGTGTTTATTGATGCTGACGTATTTAATTCAAGGCCTGCCTCTGCTCTTATCAGTTTAAGCTCGGTAACATGCATAAGTGGCACATCGAAGTAATTTACACTGTCGTATTTAGTGATGAATATGGCTTCGTTCTCCGCACCTTCATTATCTATCCGGTACCACTTTTGCCCTCTCAAATCATTAGCATCAGCAGTAGCCATTTCGTACATATCTCTGGAGATCCTTAAGGTCGGAGGGTTGTCTCCATCAGACCTGAAGTGTGTTGAAAGCTGCGTACCTCTGTGATCGTTAGGGTTGCTGACCATTTTAAAAATGGCTTCGTTAGTACTCTCAGGAGAGTAACGGGCTTGAAATTCTTCTGCATCCGGATTGAAAGCGTGAGGACCGTTGTTAAGCACATCACTTGCTATATTGAAGGCTGTTTCATAGTCGTGCATGAAGAAATGTACCTTGGCCAGATAAGCTTTGGCTGCCCAGGCGTCTGCATAAACTCCGTTTGAAGTGGGAAGTGAATTCGCCGCATCAGATAAGTCGCTCACGATCTGCTCATAAACCTCTGCCACTGTATTTCTGTTTTTTGCTTCGGCAGATGGTTCTATACGCAGCACCACGCCAAGATGTGTATTCTCTGGTGTGAACCCATAAGGTTGTGCAAACAATCTGACCAACTCAAAATAGCAAATGGCTCTCAGGAATTTAGCTTCTCCTCCTATCCTGGCCTGCTCGGCCTCAGATAAACCTTCGATCAAATCCAGGTTTTTAAGCAACACGTTGGCCCGGTAGATCACATAGTGAGGTTCATCGAACATGCCCTGCGTATAACCTGTAAAAAATGTACTGGTTTTGTTATAGTATGCTCTGAAATCTGCGTTGTTCAGATTGGTCTGGCTACCATCGATATTATCAGACATTACTTCCGATATCGACTGTACTCTTCCTCCAAAAAAATCTCCTCCATCTCCTCGCAGGGCATCATATGCAGAGTTTAGAAGCTCCTGCATATCCTGGGGAGTCTGTAATGCGTCGTCAGCTATTATCTCTCCCTTTGGCTCTATCTCCAAAAGGTCGTCGCACGATACAGTGATAATAGCGGCTAAGAATATGTATTTAAATATTTTCATATTATTCATCTTGTTTGATTAAAAGCCCACATTGATACCAAGCATAAAAGCCTTCTCCTGTGGAGCTGTTAAATAGGTCACATTCGGACTCAGGTTCCTTCCCTGACGGCCATTATGGTCTCTCACGATCTCAGGATCAGCTCCCGGATATTTGGTGAATGTCACGAGGTTGGTTCCGTTGAAGTAAACCCTGGCGCTTCTCAGTCTTAGTTTGCTTACCAGCTCTGAGGGCAGGTTATATCCAAGGGTTACATTTCTAATACGGCCGTAGGTACCGTCATACAGGAATTGTGTAGTGTTCAGGTTCCAGAAACTTGCCAACCCTCCATAGGTGCTGGGTTCCATAGTCAATCTTGGGAATTGAGCAACATCACCGGGCTCTCTCCATCGGTCAACAATTTCTCTGCGCATGTTCCAGTCAGATACTACCCCCAATTGCCTTTTACCAGAATCATCATAGATGTTACCGCCAATGGTAAAAGTGAAAAGTACACTAAGATCGAAGTTTTTGTAAGTAAAGGAGTTGGTAATACCACCGGTCCAGTCCGGCACTACACTTCCTACAGGCACCCTGTCCTCGAGGTTAAACTCGTAGGTCTCATTTCCCTCTTTATCGAGGAATATAGGTAGTCCGTTCTCAGGATCCACTCTTGAGAACCTGTTCAGGAAGTTAACACCTACAGGCATACCTTCTACCACCCGTGTATCACCAGACCCTGCAATGGCATCCGGAGGGGTAGCCCCGATGTCAATTACCTCATTTTCAAGATGCGAAGCATTGATATCGGTAGTCCAGGTAAAAGCACCGGTAAGATTTCTTGTTTTTAAACCTACCTCAAAACCTCTGTTGTTGATTTCAGCTATATTTTCGAAATACCTTTGGAAACCGGCAGACACCTGTACCAGTCTGTCTATTAAAACATCGGTAGAGTTTTTATCAAAATAAGCTACTTCGGCTACTACACGGTCATCAAACAAGCCCAATTCGAAACCAAAGTCATACGTTCTTTGAACCTCCCACTGTAAGTCAGGATTTTCAAGCCTCACAGGAAATATAATCGGCTCCTGGTTATAAGGATTACCATCATTACCTTCCCTTCTCTGGAAAGTACCCCACCTTTGATAGTTTGGAATATCTGCGTTTCCGGTAATACCCCAGCTTGCTTTAAGTTTCAGGAAATTAACCAGACTACTCTTGGGGAAGAAATCTTCTTCTGAAATTACATAACCTAAACCGGCACTGGGGAAGAAACCATACCTGTTATTTTGTCCGAATCTTGAAGAACCATCAACCCTGGCCGATCCTTTCAGGAACAGCTTATCTTTGTAAGCATAGTTAATACGGCCAAAGTAACTGATGAAAGACCAGATTTGATCTGGAGCAGTTTCATATACCGGGTTTGACAATGGCTTGCCTTCGCCATCCAAACCTCTGTCCGGAATGGAAGGATCTTCGTATAGTGGACCGCTCACGCCAAACGCTTCTATTTTGTTCCATTTTTCAGTGAGCGAACGTTGGTATTCTCCTCCGACCAGGAAGGTAAACTTATTATTATCTCCCAGGCTATAATCATATGAAGCTGTCGCTGACATGGTATAGTTTGTAACCCAGGTCGGGTACTGTTTTGCAATGTTTTCCGTATTTGTCCATTCGGCAGGCTCAAACTGATCATCCTGGAGGTCCATGTAATCCAAACTACCGGATACGTTAAGGTTCAGCTTTTCAATCGGCTCGTATGTCAATGCCAATGTTGAAATAGACCTGTTTTCCCTGGTTCTCCAATCTACAAGTTCCTGCTTCCTTACAGGGTTGTTTCCGGCAGTAAAATAGGTGCCATCAGCATTTCTGACCGGATAGATGGGCAAAGCATCTGACATAGCAGCTCCAAGGCCACCATCCCATGCACCACTGACCCTGTTGTTGATACCCTGGCTCAAAGAAGTGGTCAGGCTGGCCTTCAGGTTGTCCATAATATTATAATCAAGGTTTACCCTTCCGCTAAACCTCTCATAGCTGTTTCCTTCCAAAAAGCTTTCATTGTTGCTATACGAAACGCCAACATATGAGCTCAGCTTTTCGTTACCCTGCGTCATAGACAGGTTATACTCTTGTTTAAACCCGGTTTGTGTTACAAGATCGATCCAATCTGTATCTGTTTGCCTTGCCTGCTCCCAGGTAATGCCGCCGGGAAGGTCTGCCAAACCTACATTCCCATCATTTTCCCAGGCCTCTTGCCTCAATTGCAGCCATTCCTCAGAAGAAAGCAGGTCTACTTCTCTGGCTGGCTTTGAAATACCTAACCTCGTACTGAATTCAAATTTAGGTTTACCGGTCTTTCCTCTCTTGGTAGTTATCAAAATTACCCCATTTGCACCTCTTGACCCATAAATGGCAGCAGCAGAGGCATCTTTCAGGATTTCCACTGATTCGATGTCGTTGGGGTTAATCGTAGCCAGTGGGTTATTATTGAAAGCTCCGCGATTGTCGTTTAAAAAGTAATCCTGTGTAATTGGAATACCATCAACGACATACAGCGGATCTCCCCCGGCACTGAGAGATGCAATACCTCTTACGCGGATCATGGATCCCGAGCCGGCCGTACCACTGCCCTGGATCACCTGCACACCGGCAGCTTTACCTTGTAAGGCAGCCTCAAAACTGGGCACAGCAATTTCAGTCAATGCCTCACCCTCTACTTTGGCTATTGAGCCGGTCACCTCTCTTTTGGTTTGCACACCATACCCTACCACCACCACTTCGGCCAACTGGGTAACATCAGCCTCCATAGGTATATTAATAACTGACCTTCCATTTACAGGCACCTCTATGGTAGTGTACCCTACATATGAAAATATCAGCGTGGCATCCGAAGCCACTTTTAAGCTATAGTTACCATCCACATCGGTAACCGTTCCATTGTTGGTACCGGATTCAATAATGTTGACCCCCGGCAGGCTCAGGCCATCCCCGGCATCCGTAACCTTTCCCGATATGGTCTGTTGTTGTGCGCAGACCACTGAGGTTGAGATGCTAAGGACCATAAAAAACAGTAGTAATTTGTGTTTCATAAGCTCCATTTTGAAAATATAATTTTTTTAAGATATACGGGTTGATTGGCAATTACTTCAAAATCCACTCTAAGTGTGATGCAAACGTTTGCATATCTTTCATAGCTTTAATTTTTTCATAATTACATAATCATCTCTTAACTAATCTTGTAAAAAATTCAATACCAACAAATTTAAAAACCTGCTTTTTTCGGCGGTTTTCAATGACACCGTCACCGCAAACGTTTGCGGAATATGATTAATTTTCAGCACCATGACTTTTCACCTGTAAAACCTAACCTCTTGACAATCACCATTAAGCAAAATTGCATTTTTTACAGAAATTGCACTTTTCGCACATCTTCTCTGATTTCTTTCTTAACAAATCTGCTTTTGCTATATTGGCAGATCAATTAGCGGGCATGTTCGAATGAAAAACTCTCAGATTACTATTAAGGATATCGCAAAAGAACTTGGTATCAGTTCCTCAACTGTTTCCAGGGCCTTAAAGGATCATCCCAATGTTAGTCCGGAAACCAAAAAAGCTGTTACTGACCTGGCTGAGAAGTACAACTATCAGCCAAACTCTATAGCTCTTAGTTTAAGAAGAAGCAAATCCAATACGATCGGGGTCATAATACCTGAAATCGTTCACTTCTTTTTCTCTACAGTGATCAGTGGTATTGAAGACATTGCGTATAGTGCCGGCTACAGTGTCATTGTATCACAATCAAACGAATCCTACGACCGGGAAGTCATGGATACATTTGCCCTATCAAAGAACCGGGTAGATGGCATACTGATCTCTATGTCACGGGAAACCACCCGATATGACCATTTTGAAACCATCCATAAGCGTGGCCTGCCTATTGTATTCTTTGATCGTGTATGCGATGCCATCAACTGCAGCAAAGTAGTTGTGGATGATTTTGACGGAGCTTATCAGGTTACTAAACATCTGATACAGCAAGGGTATAAAAGAATAGCCCACCTTGCCGGTCCGGAGAGCCTTATACTTAGCAAGCATCGCATGGATGGCTACAAAAAGGCCCTGAAAGAGCATAATATGGAGTTTGATGAATCTATCATCTTACGTGGCCGCGCTGCAGATAACGAAATGCTGGCAAAAGAGCTAACCACTCAGCTCCTGAACTCTGATAACCCGCCAGACGCGATGTTTGCCATTAACGACAGGGCGGCACTGGGTGTAATGAAGGCCGCCAAAGAAAAAGGTCTCAGAATCCCTCAGGACTTCGCCATTGCCGGCTTCAGTAACTGGGAATTTACCGCTATGACTGACCCTGCCATAACGACGGTAGACCAACCGGGTTTTAAGATGGGACAGGAAGCCGCTAAGCTACTTATCCGGGAAATTGAAGCCGATGAGGATGAAATCATTGAGCCAGAAACCAGGATCCTTAAGACTGACCTAATCATCCGAGGGTCTTCAGTAGTAGCAGTATAAGCCTATGATGCCATTGACCGTTAGCCCTCAGTGGCTTCATGATAATTTCGATGATCCGAATCTTGTACTGCTCGATGCCAGTACTCAAGACAACAAAGCAGGCAAACAAAGTGCTTTTAATAAATTATTCATTAAAGGTTCAAGACAATTTGATCTGAGGGCTTTCAGTAGCAGGAAAACAGATTTGCCTTCGATGCTAACTTCACCGAATGTTTTTCAGAAAGAATGCCGAAAGCTTGGCATTAATAATACGAGCAGAATTGTGGTATATGATAACCTGGGCATCTACACCAGTCCAAGAGTTTGGTGGATGTTCAGGGTAATGGGTCATAAGAATATTGCAGTGCTGGATGGTGGATTGCCTGCCTGGATACAACAGGGCTTTGACACCACTCCCCTCCTTGAGCAAACCTCAGGCACAGGGGCCTTTACCGCCAGCTACAATCCTCGTTCAGTAGCTGAAATAGATCAGGTGATCAGTAATCTCAGCACCAAAAGAGCACTGGTTATTGATGCCCGTTCGCCCGGGAGATTCAATGGCACTGCCTCCGAACCCAGAGCAGGACTGAGAAGCGGACACATCCCCCACTCTGTCAATGTTCCTTTCGAAAAGGTACTCGAAAATGGTATTTACAAATCCCGGGAAGCCCTTAGGGATATTTTCAAACCAATTATTACGAAG
This sequence comes from Fulvivirga kasyanovii, assembly GCF_009711405.1. Taxonomy (GTDB): domain Bacteria; phylum Bacteroidota; class Bacteroidia; order Cytophagales; family Cyclobacteriaceae; genus Fulvivirga; species Fulvivirga kasyanovii. The sequence goes on from NZ_SMLW01000674.1 coordinate 62,871, forward strand.
GATAAGCCTCTGATCTTCTCTTGTGGTTCCGGAGTAACGGCATGTATCGTATTGCTGGCATGTGAAATGGTATACAAAAATGACAAGGCTGTATTCGATGGCTCATGGACCCAATGGGCTTTGACGGAAGGTTTGTCTATAGAAGCCTCGATTGAATAGCGAGTATGCCAATTATCAAGCTCAAAACGGCCATACAGGCTCCCAGGGAACTATGCTTTGACTTGTCCAGAAGTATTGACTTACACCTGGAATCGACAAGACATACGAACGAACAGGCCATAGCGGGAAAAACCAGCGGGTTAATAGGTTTAAATGAGACAGTCACATGGAAGGCCAGGCATTTTGGAGTTACTCAAACTTTGACCACCAGAATTACTGAATATCAGAGACCAGGGATATTTGTTGATGAAATGGAACAGGGGATCTTCAAAAGGTTCAGACACGAACATCATTTCGCTGATGCCGCCGGGCAAACTATCATGACCGATGTTTTTGATTATGAATCGCCTTTGCACTTCCTCGGAAAACTGGCAGATCTGTTACTCATCAAACGTTACATGACTTCTCTTCTTGTAAAAAGAAACCTGGTGATCAAGGAATATGCTGAAAGTGAAAAATGGAGAGGCATTATCCATCCCTGAACAACGATCTTTTATCCGGTTTTCACCGACCAATCATTCATAGTGCCAAACACCTTCCACATGGCTCCTATTCCAATGAAAATCAAGCCTTAATGCTTCCTTGAAGTATGAATAATATTAAGGTAACTCTTCATCCTTACCTTCGCTATAGAACTTACAAACAACAAACAAAAGATGATAAAAAGAAAGTTGGTTTTAGTAGCAGGCATACTATTGGCCACTAGCTTCAACCTATCCGCACAGAACTATAAAGCAAAATTCATCAATGCCTTTACAAGGTATATGGATTGGCCAGACCGTGCCAAGCAAGGCTTTTTCAATATTGGCGTTTACGGATCCTTTGACCTTTATAAAGAGATCTCCGAGGAGACTATGGGACGTACTGTAGGCAGTCAGAACGTGGTAGCCATAAACATTTTGAAAGAGAACCAGCTTGATCTAACCAAACTTCATATACTGGTTATCGGGAAAAAATACTGTACACCTGAGCATTTAAAACGGATTACATCAAAATTTTCCAATAGTTATACCTTAATAGTCACGGAGGACAGTGGCGTGCTCAATGGCGCGGGTATAAGCTTCGAAAATAGAGGAACTACTCTAGGCTTCAAGTATAACCTGGCTAATATAAACAATAAAGGTATAGCCGCCAGTGGTCAATTTAAAAGCATGGGGCAAGAGGTGAACTAAGGGTCAGGTATCAAGCCGAATTTCCAGGGGCACCGCCATTTCTGAGCTGTGTTTGACAGGCACCTCCTAATCTAATAGCAATCGGCAAAAGCAGTTGGCAAATCAGGGTAAAATTGCAACAGACGCAGTTTTATCTTATTTCACTGGTAAGCTTTAAGTTGAGAGCCCTTGCTTTTCAATTCACCACAGGTTTTGGACTTGCCCCTTAAACTGGAGTAAAAGGGATCAATCGGAATTTCTGGGGAGACC
>NZ_SMLW01000674.1:64758-65388 GCF_009711405.1 Fulvivirga kasyanovii
TAGTAAAAGCAATAACCGTAGTTTGAAAGGGTAACAAAAAAGGCTGCCAAATGGCAGCCTCAATAATACAGATCGGGTTAAACTTATTTTACTTTTTTAACGATAGCTTCGAAAGCTTCAGGGTGGTTCATTGCTAAATCAGCCAATACCTTTCTGTTCAGATCGATATTTGCCTTTTTAACATTACCCATAAATTGTGAATAAGACATGCCATGAAGTCTTGCTCCGGCATTGATCCTTTGGATCCACAATTTTCTGAAATCTCTCTTTTTTGCCTTTCTATCGCGGTATGCGTAAGTCCAACCTTTTTCGACAGCGTTTTTAGCTACTGTCCAAACATTTTTTCTTCTACCAAAGTAACCTTTGGCAGCTTTAAGTATTCTCTTTCTGCGTGCTTTAGACGCAACATGATTTACTGATCTTGGCATTTTGTTAATTGTTTTTGGTCAATGGCGTCTGCTTTGTGGTAATTAACCATCTGGCAACACTTTAAAGCCTATTAACCTGGTTATTCATTTTAAAACCTTAATTATTGTTGGCAGCTAACTATTATAAGTTAAGCATAGCCTTAACGTTAGGCTCATCTGTTTTATGAACCAACGCCATTTTAGTGAGATTACGCTTTTGCTT
>NZ_SMLW01000226.1 GCF_009711405.1 Fulvivirga kasyanovii
GCTGAAAATATTAAATTAAACTTAATTGAAAATGAAAAATTATTTTAAAACAATATCACATTTTAGTCTGATTGTTTTCAGTTTAGCCTTAATGGTGTCTTGTTCTGATGACGATTCTGTAGAGCCAAAACCACCTGTGGTAGAATTATTGCCACCTGTTCTTTTAGCTTGTGACTATTTTAGTGAAGATCGCGTATTGAAAAACGACACCCTGCGTCCGGTAGATTATATAATTGATTGCTGGGCAAGTGTACAGGGAGGCTTAAAAATAGAACCTGGTGTAGTGATCGAATTTGAAAATCATGCAGGTCTTTATGTCGCCCCTAAGAATAAAATATTTGAAATAAAAGGAACAGAAGAGGAGCCTGTTGTTTTATCGGGTACTTCCAAGCAAAAAGGTTATTGGAGAGGAATTTTCTTTGCAGAAGCTCATAATCAAAACAATCTTATAGAACATGCTCAAATAAAATATGCAGGTTCGCAAAACTTAACTACTTCTTCTCCTATATATGAAGGCACTTTAGCTTTACGTGGTGTATCAGGAACTCCTCCACAAGCACTTACTTTAAACAGTGTAGAGATCAGCAATGGTGGTAGCATTGGACTAGACTTTCACGGTATTAGAAAAAATGCACCTGTAACCACTTCAAACTTAGTAATAACAGCTAATGAAGATGTTCCTGTAAAAGTATCTGCGGAGATGGCTCATGTCTTCAACAACACCTCATCTTATGCAGGTAATGCTTCAGATTATTTGAACATCACAACTTCCTATTATGAAATACAAGACCAAACGGTAAGCTGGCAGAAATTAGATGTGCCTTATCTAGTTGATAACAGGGTACACATTAAGCACAACGGCCACCTGACCATTGAAGCGGGAGTAGAAATGCAATTTAAACCCGAGGGATATCTACAACCTTATGATGGTTCAACTGACGCGGGCAATGAGTTGAGTTTAAAAATACAAGGCATGCCCAATGATCCTGTATACTTAAAAGCCTATAACGGTACGAACTGGGGTGGAATCATGTTTGGATTCACGCAAGAAAACAATATCATTTCGCATGCTATTATAGAAAATGCCAAAGGTGATTTTCCTGTAGGCAATCGCGTAAACACCGGTGCAATATACTTGCACGCACAACCTATGTTAACTGTAGAGAATACGATTTTCAAAGACTTGCAAAATTGTGCTTTTTATGGATATGGCACTGATCCGTTTGAAAACGTCACGGTTGGCAACCTCACTTTTAACAATGTCGGATCACAATACTGTAATCCATAATTAAAACATAATAAACATCAACAAGCAAGTAACCCTTTTGGTGTGAGTCTATTTGTTTGATGTTTCTATTCTAAAATTTAATCCTTATTAAAATTAAAATCTATGATTTTTTTTAAACAAGACCACTTTTTTGTAGCACTTGTAGTTGCTTCAATTTTTCTTTTTTCTTGTAGTAAAGACGATGATGAAAATGACAATATCAACCCAACTTCTACTTTAACTATTAATGATGGTCGTATTGCTTTTGATGTATCAGGTTTTGAAAATACCTCAATCGAAGGTAATGTGGTTTATTACCTTAATAACCAATATAGCATCAAGTATTTCAATATTTCTGATGATGAAGGTATTATGCATAACAACAAAACATGGTATATTAATTTTGAACAAAACTCCAATGATAATATTGACCTGCCCGAACCAGGCGAATATCCAATTGTTCAGGGGTCTGAAAATACTTACGACCAAACCTCGTTTAACGCAACAATCTCAGCATGGACAGATCTTATGACCGAAACAGGGACATCTTTTGGAGGAAATAACGGAGCGATAAGTGGGACTCTCAAAATAATAAGCAATACTGACGGTATTGTTAAAGGTACTTTCAGCTTTGAAGCCTCGTCTGAGGATGGTGAAAAAATAAGCGTAACCAATGGGCAATTTGCAGCTCCAAAAAACACCTGGTAAACCTATTTTCAATATAAAAGAACATGCAATGAAAAAGAACATATTATGTAGCGCGTTACTAATCGCCATTTGTATTTCGTTGAGTAACTATGCCGCTTTGGCTCAAAATATAGATAAAGAAGCCCTGACGGGTACCTGGGTAGTAGAAGGCACCATTATGGGTGACAATGGCAAAGGTTGGGTGATGCCACGTAAACACTCTGCTCCTGATTGTGGTAAAGACCATACCGTATTTTATTCCGATGGAAACAGTAAAGAAGTAAAATACACATCAACCTGTGAACCTATTGAACAAACCTTTCAATGGGAGTTAGAAGACTCTAAATTAATACTTTCAAAAGGAGATAAAAGTATCACCTGGCATTTACTGAGTTTGGAAAACAACCAATTAAAAGTGGGCGTGCAAATGCGCCAAAATTCAGAGCACAAAATGTATGTGGCCTATAGAAAACAAGAATAAATAAGGTTCAAATATCGTGGAAACTATTGGTCAATCCGTCACACTTTTGGGGTCGGTCAATAGCTTCCCTTACAATAA
>NZ_SMLW01000329.1 GCF_009711405.1 Fulvivirga kasyanovii
TTTTAATGAAGTACTCATTTCGGGCAGTACTGGTGTAATGTCCAGCCTCCACCCGCCCTGATCATAAAAGTGTATTTTTAATGGGGTTTCCATTTCTCCAACTATTATTTGGGCAATGGTAAATTCATCTGTCACCCTTATCTCTCCAAGCTGAAAGTTAATCAGGCTGTTTTTGCTCAGCATTCCATGATCTACAGCATATGCAATGAAGTTTTTACCATCCATTTGCAAAATATCTTCTTTTGATAATTGATTGCGCATAGAAATTACCACCAGCTTATCTATTAATCTTAGACTAGCTACTTCTATGCTATCTCCCTCCAGAGCCAGGTTGAGTAGGCTTTGATAATGTTCTATGGTTTCAGGTGCAACGATTTCAGAGGCTTCTTTGCCGTTACCTTCCGCTACTGCCTTTTTAAACTGCTCAAAGCACTGGCTTACATCACCGGACTCGCTCTGTCCAAAGGCGCTTATGGATATTACTGTAAAGGTTATTATGAGAAAATATTTCATGTTGGTAGTAACATTCAGCATCTATCGGCTTAGCACATGTGATACTTAATACGCATGACTTAACCCTCAAGGCTCACGTTTTCGCGCAAATATAACACTGGCATGAGATAGCGGGTGAACTTGTTTAAAAATACTTGCGGGTATAATCATAGCTGTTTGATATCAGGCACTTTCAGCTCTTCCATATTCCAGCCTGCATGTTTCGCTCCGGCCTGATAGGCACTTTCCAGGAAATCTAATACTGCTTCGGCGGGATTATCTGCGTTCTTCACATCTTCATATCTCAACAGTGCCATAGGACTGCCATTGCTTTCCGCCCATTTGGCAGCTTCGGGTTGTAGTATTTCCTTATCGATACCTTCGGGCGACGGGTAGGTATAAGAGTAATACATTGGTTCCTGCAGGTTGTCATCGCCTGCCCAGAAGCCAAAGCTTATTTGTTCGTGTGAGTAGGTATCCTTTTCCAGAATGCGGGCAGACTCATCCATTTTAGGAAGTTTCTTCCCGGAAAACCGGGTAACAGTCAGGTCCAGGTGGTGCCAATAGATTTGAACAGGGCAGGTTTTGCCATAAAACCTCCCGCTGAACTCTTTAAAGATAGCATTGTTCCACCTCATCAGCTTCCAAAACCGATGTATAAAATTCCAGTCGTAATGATGGTACATGGTCAACTGTTCAAAAGGTTCTTCAACACCCATGTCAAAAGGCTTCGCTACAAACTGAGGGCGCAGCCCAAGACTAGCCAGGGCATCCATATATTGCTTGTAGAAAGCTGCTATGTCAGGGCTGCTTTCAAGGGATATGGTCATTACTGTTCCTGTACTACACAATATGACCACTTCCTTTTTCAGTATATCAAATTCTATATCGATACTATCCTGGCCATCATTAATGGGAATGCTATGGGTGCCAAAGCCTCGTGAGGTAACATAAAGGGTGATATACCACCAGTGGTTTTTCCTTGCGGTAAGCTTTAACCGGGACTTGCCGATAATCTGCAATATCAAATGAAGTGTAAGGCGGGTATCAGTCCATGCGTGGAAAGGCAAGTCGGGCAATTGAGGGGCTTTTTTCATAGTTTTATTGTTGTTTTTATATGCAAAATGACCCCCGCCTTCATCTTACAACACGATCAACTCCTGAGTCCTTGTGTAAGTTAATAAAGTCTACGGTTTAACTCCAGAATTAATGTCAAATGCCTCTCTCTACATTGGCCTTGACTGCATAAAAATATAAATACCAATGATTAAAACGGGGGTTGACCTATAGAGAACGGGCATTACATGCTCCATCTGTTTAGTACCTGTCAACTTTAGCACTAAAAGTAAAAAAGCACCTATGGTGACAGCGATGCTGCCTATGAAAACCATATTGAGAAATCCTTCGAGCCTCAAAATATAAAAAAGTATCCCTATCAATAAAACGGATGTTCCAATCCATATCATTTTAGGCATAATCTGATAGGCAAGTAATTCTTTAAAGCCATAGGACTTGCCCTCTTCCGGAGGTGGTACCTTGGAAGGCTGGTAAGCATTGAGAAAGGCAACGCAGCTCAACCCCATCAGCGATATCATTATAAGAGAATACAGGCCTCCACTAAAATAGTTTATGGTAAGGCCAATGATTAATAACAGCAGTAATAATTTTTCGACTACTGGTAAATACTTGAAGATAAAAGCCGGAGGTGTTTTGCTCATTGTAATTTTAGTTTTTAAGGAGTACACCAAAATATGCATTTATTTGGCAATTCTTATTTAACCTACTTATAAAGATGTTCTGCCCGCATTTCATGAAAAGAATGAAATGTGGGCAGAACCTGATTAAAGCTTCTTAAGTCCTTTCATACCATCTTTAGTGGCCTCTACAATGCTGATGGCCACTCCCCCACCCGCTGCCAGCTTTTGGCTTAGCTTGCTTTTGGAGTCAACCACAACTCTGCGAATGGTATAGCTTTGCGGGTTTTCGTTCCAACTGGCATCTTTACCATCTGCATAAATAGTGGCTATGAACTTCTCTCCTTTAGGCAGAAAATCAAACCCTATATTAGCTGTCCGGGCATTTTCATCAGTTACACCGCCAACGTACCACTCCTTTTTGCCTTTGGCTTTTCTGGCTATGGTCACGTAGTCGCCTGGCTCGGCTTCCAGGTAGTAGCTGTCATCCCAGTCCAGGGCTACATCCTTGATGAACTGAAAGGCGTCCGGGAAGCGTTCGTAATTTTCAGGAAGGTCAGCCGCCATTTGCAGAGGGCTGTACATGGTTACGTAATAGGCCAGTTGTTTTACCAGGGTGGTATTAATTCGTTGTTTACCGTTGTTATAGGTAGTCTGAAAAATGCCAGGTGTATAATCCATTGGGCCGCCCATCAGCCTGGTGAAAGGCAGGATGGTAGTATGCTCCGGATGCAGGCCGCCCATGGCTTCAAACTCCGTACCGCGGGCAGACTCCTGCGCTATCCAGTTGGGGTAGGTGCGGTGGAGTCCTGTTGGCCGCACTGCTTCGTGGCTGTTAACCATGATCTCGTAATCTGCGGCACGTTTGGCTACATGGATGTAATGGTTTACCATCCACTGACCGTCATGGTGTTCGCCTCTGGGTATGATTTTACCGACATAACCGGTTTTTACTGAATTGTACCCGTGGTCGGCCATAAATTGGAATGCCCTGTCGAGTCTGCGTTCATAATTGGTGGCAGAGGCTGAGGTCTCGTGGTGCATCATGATCCGCATTCCTTTGTTACTGGCATATTTTTCCAGCTCTTCTACATCAAAATCAGGATATGGAGTTACAAAATCAAAGACATCTTCTTTCCAGTTGCCAAACCAGTCTTCCCAACCGATGTTCCAGCCTTCTACCAAAACGGCATCAAAACCATGCTTTGCGGCGAAATCGATATACTTTTTTACATTTTCCGTGGTAGCACCATGTCTGCCACTTGGCGTTAGTTTTGTAAAATCCTGGTCCAGCTTTACGTTGCTCTCGGTACCATAAGCCCAACTGCTGCCACCATGGATAAAATACTCCCACCACACACCAATATATTTAACCGGCTTGATCCATGATACATCCTCGTAAGCGGTAGGTTCATTTAAATTCACAATCATATTAGAAGCCAAAATATCGGTAGCCTGATCGCTTACGACTATGGTTCTCCATGGCGAGTGTGCATCAGTTTGCAGGTAACCTTTGTTGCCGACGGCATCCGGTGTAAGGTGGGTGCTCATTTTATAGGTTGCGGCATCTACATTAAGGTTCATGCCTGAATAGTTCTCCAGGGCCGCCTCGTGGATATTGACATAAAGTCCGTCGGCCGTTTTCATCATAGAGGGGGTTTGTACGGCCAGGTTTTTTATCGGCCTTTGGGCTGTTATCTCAATAGTAGCCTCAGGCATTTTTGCCGGCAACTCAGAGATCTTTGAAGTGGTATAGGGATATTCGTTGGTATCATAGTCACCGGGAATCCAGAAGATTTTATGGTCACCGGCAAGGGCAAACTCTGTCAGCTCTTCTTTGATAATAAAGTACTTGAGCTCCGGCTGTTTGGGAAACTCATAACGAAAGCCGAGGCCATCATTAAATAGCCTGAACCGTATACGGATAAATCGCTCCTTCAGTGTAGGCTGCACGAGTGTGACCAACAACTCGTTATAATTATTTCTAATGGTCGACTGCTTTCCCCATACGGGCTTCCAGCTATTATCAACAGACTGCTCTTTTACTTCCTTTACCTCAAAGCCTGCATTCATCGAAGGGACATCCATCAGTTCCAATCCAAGTGTACTGGGCTTTATGACTGGCTTGCCTTTATAATTCAGGTTGTAATAAGGGACGCCTTCATCAGACAGTTCAAACTTCATTGACAAATTACCATTAGGGGATTTTAATTCTTGCGCCGCCAATAGCAAAGGCATCAGAAATGCCATTGACAGCAGAGTTAGTTTTTTTAACATGGGACGTATTTTAGTTTTTTATTCTTTCAACCCTCTAAAATAAAGAGTAGTGATGAGAAGTGGGTATTGAGTAGGGAGGAAAGGTGATTGCAGAAGGTAATTGCCGACATTAGCTGTCTTCATTCCTATCTGCCGGCACAGGGCCAAGTTCATGTCCAAATAATGCCAGTACCTGATTTACTTTGTCCATTCTAAGGGATTTCTTGCCCTGTTCGAGGTCGCGTACAAACCTTAAACCAACCCCTGACTTAAATGAAAGGTCTTCTTGCGTTAATCCAAGGCTTTTTCGCCGCCCTTTTACAAACTGACTTAACTTGTTCATTTTATACCCGTTCGGGTACAAAAGTAATGAAATTCAACCTATTTATACCTGAACGGGTATAAAATCTCTTAAAACGCGTTAAAAATACTGGATTAGGTATAAACAATCAGCACGCTTAAGCCTATGAGTGTTTATGTAAGATTTGCTCCGGTATTGCGCTTGTATAGCGTTGTAGGCGGCACTTCATGAGGATCCAGAGCTACAACTTCTCCATCCTTTATTATGATCATGGGACTATTTTTCTGCTTTTTGAACTCAACCAGTCTCCTGTAAGTCTCTTCAAGCCCCTTAACTATCTTGTCTCTTTCTTCCTTTAGTTGCTCTTTAGTTCTCATCATTATATTTATCCTTTAATTCATTCCATTGCTTAACATTATTTATAACAATTTCATTCATAGTACCTTCTGCAACAATTTCATAAGTATCTCCAGAATTATCAACAAATAACCAGTTATCTACCTTAGGAAGAAATAAATTAAAAAAATTATTTAATCCTCTTTTATACCTTCTTCTAATTACTGTTTCAGGAATATTATGTCCGCCTTCCTTCACTCTTGTTTCTACTCTTGAAATTGCTAACTCTTCTGAATGCAATAAAAAAAATAAGCATGTAACTTGATAACCTAATTGTTTTGCTTTTTCCACAAATCCTGCATAACTTTTGGTTGAAAGGGTTGTCTCAAAAGCGAAGCTCTCTCCTGCTTGAAGCAAAGTTTTAATTCTTTTCAACATTAGCTTTCCTGCTGTTATCCCTGCCTTTTCAGGTTGAAAGGGAGAAAGCCCTTTCGCTATTTCATCTGCATTCACAAATTCTCTACAATTAAGAATTTCAGGTAGAATTGTATAAGATGCTGTAGTTTTGCCAGCTCCGTTACAACCTGCTATAATGTAAAGGTTCTTCATCACACAAATATACAATTAACCTTGAATTCTGATGATTAGCCTTACTTGCGGGTCACCAATCAAATTACTTATTGTAGAAAATTTAAAATCATTGTTAAACTGACATGAGGCATGCTATAAGTCACATATACTAAATTTCAGATTAATTGACTGATGAATAAATTTACAATTCAAGAAAGACATTC
>NZ_SMLW01000217.1 GCF_009711405.1 Fulvivirga kasyanovii
ATGTTTTTTCTGAAATAGCAGAGGCGTATAACAGCATGGTGGAGATGATTTCTGGTGTTGGAGGTGAGGTATCCAGGATATCAAAAGTAGCTGGTATCGAGGGAAATCTTACAGCGAGGGCATCTGCTGAAAATGCTTCTGGTTTCTGGAAGGATATCATTAATAATATAAATGGTTTGGTAGACTCAATAGCCGTTCCCGTTTTAGAGGTGGGCAAGGTACTTAAGAATATTTCGGGAGGTAATCTGTATGAAAAGTTTGAAATCCCTGTGACGGGTGATTTTAAAGTTATGGCCGAAACGATCAACCGTACCATTGACAACCTTAACCTGTTTGCGGGTGAGGTGACCCGGGTTGCTTTGGAGGTGGGGACGGAAGGAAAGCTTGGTGGACAAGCTACCGTGCCAAATGTGGCAGGGGTTTGGAAGGACTTGACGGATAATGTAAATCTTATGGCCAGTAACCTGACCAACCAGGTGAGAGATATTGCTAATGTTGCCACGGCTGTTGCCAAAGGTAATCTCACAAAGAAGGTGTCGGTTGATGTTAAAGGGGAGTTTTTGGTGCTGAAAGAAAACATTAATCAAATGACTGACTCACTTAATACGTTTGCTGACGAGGTAATTCGAGTGGCTCGTGAGGTGGGAACGGAAGGTAATCTGGGAGGTCAGGCAAAAGTGCCCGGTGTAGAAGGTGTGTGGAAGGAGTTAACGGAAAATGTAAACATGATGGCTAGTAACCTTACTTCTCAGGTAAGGGATATCGCAAAGGTTTCAACAGCTGTTGCCCAGGGTGACCTGACCCAAAAGATATCAGTGGATGTGAAAGGAGAGATAGCAGGCCTTAAGGAAAATATAAATAAAATGGTAGACTCCCTGAATATCTTTAGTAATGAGGTAACCAGAGTGGCTCGTGAAGTGGGAACAGAAGGAAAACTGGGAGGTCAGGCCAATGTGCCGAATGTGGCCGGTGTATGGAAGGATTTAACAGACAATGTAAATACCATGGCCAGTAACCTCACTGACCAGGTGCGGGATATTGCCAAGGTGTCATCGGCGGTTGCACAAGGTGACCTATCTCAGAAGGTAGCAGTAGATGTAAAAGGAGAAATTGCCGATCTTAAAGAGAATATAAATGGTATGGTAGACTCCCTAAATATTTTCTCGGATGAGGTAACCAGGGTTGCTCGTGAAGTGGGAACAGAAGGAAAGCTGGGGGGGCAGGCCAACGTTCCTAATGTGGCTGGTGTATGGAAGGAGCTTACGGACAATGTGAATACCATGGCTCACAACCTTACACTCCAGGTGCGGGATATTGCTGATGTAGCTATCGCAGTAGCAAAAGGTGATATGACCCAAAAAATTAAGGTTGACGCTAAAGGTGAAATAGAGGATCTGAAAGAAAACATCAATAAGATGGTGGATTCCCTGAACATCTTTAGTAACGAGGTGACCAGAGTGGCCCGGGAAGTGGGAACAGAAGGAAAGCTGGGAGGTCAGGCCAATGTACCGAATGTGGCCGGTGTCTGGAAAGAGCTTACGGATAATGTGAATACCATGGCCAGTAACCTTACTCTACAGGTACGTGATATTGCTGATGTGGCAATAGCTGTAGCAAAGGGTGATATGACCCAGAAAATTACTGTAGATGTAAAGGGTGAATTCCTCGAATTGAAGGAATACCTCAACCAAATGGTGGATTCCCTGAATATTTTCGCCAGTGAGGTGACCCGTGTGGCGCGTGAGGTAGGCACAGAAGGTAATCTTGGAGGTCAGGCTATAGTACCAGGTGTTGAAGGATTGTGGAAAGAGCTTACAGACAATGTGAATACCATGGCCAGCAACCTGACTGAACAGGTGAGGGATATAGCGAAGGTATCGACTGCCGTTGCCAAAGGGGACCTTACTAAAAAGATCTCCGTAGATGTGAAGGGTGAGATTGCTGACCTGAAAGAGAACATTAATAAAATGGTTGATTCTCTGAATATCTTTAGTAATGAGGTTACCAGGGTGGCACGTGAAGTGGGAACCGAGGGAAAGCTGGGAGGTCAGGCCAACGTTCCCAATGTTGCCGGTGTATGGAAGGACCTTACTGATAATGTAAATACGATGGGTAGCAATTTGACCGCACAGGTAAGGGACATTTCGCACGTAGCTACGGCGGTGGCTGAGGGAGATCTGAGTCAAAAAATTACGGTAAATGTAAAAGGTGAGATTGCCGATTTGAAAGACAATATCAATAAAATGGTGGATTCCCTGAATGTGTTTGCCGAAGAGGTAACAAGAGTGGCTCGTGAGGTGGGCACGGAAGGTAAGTTGGGAGGTCAGGCTAATGTGCCGGCCGTTGAAGGGGTATGGAAACACCTTACAGAAAATGTAAATATTATGGCGAATAACCTGACCACTCAGGTGCGTGGTATT
>NZ_SMLW01000216.1 GCF_009711405.1 Fulvivirga kasyanovii
GGTGAGAATTGCAGTTACAGGGTCTCTCAATTACCGGGATACAGATGTGGCTAATGGGATCACTTATTATTATTGGGTAAAGTCGACAGGGACAGATGGCAGCACTGTTAACTCCAACGTTAGTTCGGCTACGCCTTTAATACCGTCGTCAATAAGGTTATCGTCAGCAGCTACTAGTGGGGAAGTTAACCTGACCTGGGATGCGACCAATATAACATCAAGTTATTCTGTTTACCGCGACACTGATAATAACCCGGCAGGACGTGTGCGAATTGCAGTAACGGCATCTTCAAAGTACACAGATACAAGTGTAGCTAATGGAACTACCTATTACTATTGGGTCAAGGGTACTGATGCAAACGGCCTTTCCGTCAATTCAAATTACACAGAAGTCACCCCTGCAGGTAGCACGTTTACAACATACTATATAGCACCCAACGGTAGTGATAGCAATTTGGGAACTTCCAAGGCCAGTCCATTCGCTACCTTACAAAAAGCAAACAGTGTAGTGCAAGCTGGTGATGTTGTTTATATCCGTGGAGGCCAATACAACATTACAAATAGTGACCTGACTTATGTAAATGCAAATGGAACAACGGTTGCTGAAGATAACTCATTATATGCATGTGGAACCAAACTCACCACTAGCGGAACCTCCTCTGCACCAATAAAATACTATAACTACGGAAGCGAAACACCCATTTTTAATTACAGTGGTGTAACCAAGCAAAAGCGTATAACAGGAATACTTGTTACCGCATCTTACATAGTCTTAAAGGGTATTGAGATAATTAATGTACCCGTTAACCTGGCTGTTACCTACAACACACAATCAGAATGTGTAAGAAACTTAGGAAGCAACAATAAATATGAGCGCCTGGTGATGCATGATAGTGAAGCTATTGGTTTCTACCTGGCCAAGGGAGCTAATAACCTGATTTATAACTGCGATGCCTATAATATTTGGGATAAGACCTCTGGGAATCGACTTGGTGAAAATTCAGATGGTTTTGGCGCACACCCTGCTGCTGGTGGCACCGGAAATGTTTTCAAAGGGTGTCGAGCATGGTTCTGTGCAGACGACGGTTTTGATGCAATCAGTGCCTTTGAGTCTGTTACTTTTGAAGAATGCTGGGCTTTTTATAATGGTTACTCAACAAACTATACTAAGCTGTCTAATGGTAACGGCTTTAAGGCCGGAGGTTATGGCTTAACACCAAGAAGATTACCTTCTACTATTCCAAGTCATACCACAAAGAAGTGTTTGTCTGTAGGTAACAGGTCAGCAGGATTCTATGCTAATCACCACCCTGGAGGTTTAAAATGGTATAGTAATACGGCCTATAATAATGGAGTCAATTTCAATATGCTGGGTGGAATTATCAGTGGAAGTAATGGAGCTTATAAGATCACTGATACTCCTGGGCAAAAAATGATCCTCAACAATAATATCTCTCACTACAGTTCAAATTCGAATATTAATATCCCAAGTTCGGGGCAAGCAATTATTAATTTGGACTATGCTTCAAGTAATGAGGGGTACAACACTTTTACAATGAGTGGTGTATCCGTATCTGATGAAGATTTTCAGAGTCTGAATTTATCTCAATTAAGTGCAGCGCGAAATTCGTCGAATGGTTATCTTCCTGAGATTACCACCTTGCATTTAAGTAGTGGGTCTGATTTGATTGATGCCGGAATTTCTGCGGGAGGAGTGAGCTATGAGGGTACGAGTCCGGATTTAGGTTGTTTCGAGACGAGCTTTTTAAGCCAATCTGTTTCTAAATCAGTGGCTCGTGGCACTGATACAGAAATATCTATATACCCTAATCCGGCCCAGGACTATGTAAACATTGCTCTACCACCAAGCATGCAAAATAAGGCAACAATAAATATCCTCAATGCCTTTGAGCAGGTTATAATTAGCCAATCCATATCGGGTGGGCTTAATACAATTGACATCAGTGGTATTCGCAAGGGAATATATACACTCCGGATAATTAAGGATAGGGATGTGATAAGCAGAGTGCTTGTTAAAAAATAGCGGGATATAAGCCAAACTCTATTACAGGAAAGAGAAGGGTAGGGCTTTGGAATTATAAATTCCGAAGCCCCGCTTTAGCAAAAGTTCTCTATAAATGAAACCGGTAAGAGAGCGTTACTTTCCCTTTGCTTCCGCATATTTTTTGAAGTTATCCAAAATAGCCTGCCAGCCATCCCTCTGCATTTCTACAGAATTTTCTCCCTCTGCTTCAAAAGTTTCAGTTACCCTGGTCTTGCCGTTTTCCTCTTTGAACAATATACTGACCTTTCTGTCGTCGTCCATAGTATATCTGATCTTAGCATTGGTTTTTACCTCGTCATAGACACCTCCAAAATCAAATCCCATACTGCCGTCCTTGGCTTCCATACGA
>NZ_SMLW01000276.1 GCF_009711405.1 Fulvivirga kasyanovii
TAATAAAATATTGTTTCATGGGATAAAATGCCCATTTAGTTAGACTTTGATTCAATATCTGTTTGATTGAGGGGCTCATCTTTTTCCTCTTCAACGTCATATTTAATAGGAGCTCTATCATCATGTCTTTTTAGTATAGTCCAGACCTTTCCCCATATGTCTTTGACCTTGTCTCCCGGTTGGTATTGCTGTAAATTTTCTGGGTGCTTTTTATTTACTTTTGACAACTGTTCAACATCAAGCTTATCTTGTAATCGGTTGGTTGCTTTTTTGTTAGCAATAAGATCGTTATAGCTTATAAAATTAATAGTGATACCACCTGTTTGGGAAATATCTCTTTGCTTAAAAGCACGATCAAAATCCGGAATTCCATCTACAGCAGTCAAGATATCAATCCTTACAGGTTCTACGCCAAATTGAATCACTTTATCAGGAGAAGTAAAATCGCCTGCTGTTATACCCATAGCTCCAAAACCAAAATCGTTAAGCACCGACATCATTTTTTTTCCATTTATTAAATCTGGTTTAACCCATACGTCAAAGTCGCCTGTAAAGCGAGGATAGCCATGGTGAGCAACAGAATAGCCTCCAACAATGAGGTATTCTACCTTATGAACGTTTAATAACTCTACAAACTCTTTGAAGTCTTTGTCTAATTCCATTCTTAGTTAATTGCTGAGTTCTTAAATGTTCCAGGGCATTAATGCGTTCTTCTGAGGATCGCTTTGACCAATACGCGGCGTCAAATCCAGCTTGTTTTGTATTAACGATTCTTACTACCTTTTCCATAGCTCTAATATACTTAAAGTACAATTACGTAAAAAGCAAATTGTGAAGTAAGCCCTCTAATGGCTGTCAGTCCCCTTGCTGTCATTAATCTTCCGTAGGGTGACTAATGACTTTTAAATGAGCACTAGTGTCTGTGACACGGCTAATAAAAGCAAAAGTTAAGTTATAAACTACCCCCCTATAACCGTAAGCCAACACTCAAAAAAACCAAACCCGCTCACCATCAACCCCTCCCATTCTGTTCACAATTCCTTCATTTAAACAAAACATAGGCTTGCAATAGAGTTACGCGCTAACCTCTACTTTCAAGGTGTAAACGAATTTTCAAACAAACCTAAAACCATGAAAAAAATTCTATTAATCTTCTGGCTTGCCCTTTTTGCTGCAGGCCTTTATGCCCAGTCAGGGAGCAAGTTGATCCCCATTACACGTGAAGCAGCTACCGGTATCGAAGACTATTTTGATCCAGCCCTGAAACCGTTCTATCACGGTGTGGCCTCAGGTGATCCGCTACAGGACAGGGTGATCATCTGGACTCGGGTGACCCCTGATGAGGAGGGGCCGGTTACAGTAAACTGGCTCGTGTCTTCAACACCCGGCATGACAGACATCGTGGGTTCCGGATCAGTAACCACGGATGTGTCCCGGGACTACACCGTGAAGGTGGATGTTTCCGGTCTGGCACCGGCTACCACCTATTACTACTATTTCAGCGCTATGGGAGCCAACTCAACCGTAGGCCGCACACGTACTGCGCCTGCCGGCAGTGCAGATCAGTTGCGCTTTGCAGTAGTTTCCTGCTCTAATTATCAGGACGGCTATTTCAATGCCTACGAACGCATCTCCGAGCGCAATGACATTGATGCGGTAATTCACCTTGGTGACTACATCTATGAGTATGAAACCGGTGGCTTTGGTCAGGATGAACTGGGCAGAGGACATGTGCCTGACAATGAAATTTTAACCCTGATGGACTACAGGATCAGATATTCATACTACCGCCTGGACCCTCAGCTCAGAAAGGTCCATAAACAACTGCCCTTCATCACCATTTGGGACGATCATGAGTTTGCCAATAATGCCTGGGTGGGTGGCGCAGAAAACCATCAGGAAGAAGAAGGTGACTGGGAAATCCGGAAAAACAATGCCTACCAGGCCTACTTTGAGTGGATGCCCATCAGAGAGCGGTCATCAGCGCCTAACAGAGTCTACAGAAAGATCAGCTATGGCAACCTTGTAGACCTGATTTTGCTGGACACCAGAATCGAAGGAAGAGAGAAGCAAAAAGATAGCCTGCTGGGCATAAAAAGGGAAGCAGCTAAAAACAGAGACCTGCAAACCGCCAGGGATTATGAAGCCTATCTCTCTGATGTTTTGCCGGCTTCCATCAGGAAGAACCTCACAGATGAAGAGTACAATTATCTGATAGGAACACTGTCAGAATGGGCGGCCGAAGATTTACCCGTGACTGAGATCAAAAAGCTTGAGACAAGAGAAGAGTTTCAGCAGGTACAGGACCTGGTGATCAAATCATACAAAGCCGAAGAGGAAAAGCCAAAGGCTGACCAGAGAACCGCGGCTGATCGTCAGCTTTTGGGTGAGGAGCAGTTTTCGTGGCTTGAAAACAACCTGAAAACCTCCAATGCCAAATGGAAGATTGTAGCCAACCAGGTGCTGCTCATGCCCTTGAAAGGTATACCTTTGACTGACACCTGGGACGGGTATGAAGACTCACGTGAGCGGCTGTTGAGTTATATTAAAGATCAAAAGCTACAGAACGTTGTGTTTTTAACAGGCGATATCCATATGACACTGGCTTCTGACCTGCCTACATCTTTCTTTAGCTATACCTTCAACAAGAAAAACTCTGCGGCAGTGGAGTTTGTTACTCCCAGTATTACCTCAAGCAACCTCGATGAGTTTATCGGCATCTCAGAAGGTTTTCTGACTTGGCTCGTAGGTTTGTTTAACCCTCACATCAAAAACACCGACCTGAAACAGCATGGTTATTTTGTGCTTACCGTAAATAGCAGCAAAGCGCAGGCAGACTGGTATTATGTAGATGATGTCAAGACCATTACTACAGGGCAGAAAAACGGTGAAAGCTGGTATGTAAACAGCGGGGATACCCGTTTAAACAAAGCCTCGTCCCCCATGTCGGCAACGAATGGGTATGGAGATAGTGCCCCTGAACAGGCATTTTCGGCATCAGTTGAAAAACAACCTGTTTTACTGATTGGAAACTATCCAAACCCGGCTGAAGGACAAACTACAATCCACTATGTGTTGGCAGAAGAGTCTCAGGTTAATGTGTCAATTGTAGACCTCCAAGGCAATGCAGTAAAGGATGTAATGACTGAAAACCGGCAAGGGCCTGGTATTTATGCCCTACAAGTCGGTATAGATGATTTGAAGCCTGGCATTTATTTGTATGAAATTAGCACCAAAAACCAGAAGGTGGTTAGAAGAATGGTGGTAAAGTAGCCGACTATTAAAATGGCGATCGGCAAAGACAGTTGGTAAAACCAGGAGGGTGCTGATTTGAGTGATTAAGTGTCCGGCTTTTCAGAACCGTTTACTCCACAGATTTCAACTTATAAAAAAAATGAGGCTGCTTTTTCGGCAGCCTCATTGCTAAACGTGTGACTATTTTAAATTTTGATTAGCCGTTTCCCGCAGCTTTTAATGGTGATTTCTTGTCATCATCAGACTTGTTTTCAAAGTCGACTTTGTTTTTGGCAGAGCCCATTTTACATTGTCCGTCAAACTTAGCCCCGGCTTCTACTACCAGCTTATTGGCAATTATATCCCCGGAGATACTGCACGTAGGTTTCAAAATAAGAACATCGGTTACTTCTACCGATCCCTTTACTTCTCCTTCCACTTCCGCTACCTGGGCCAGAATGTTACCATCAATCACAGCTGATTGCCCTACGGCTATTTTTGATTTCGAGCGTACATTGCCTATTATTCTTCCCTCTACTCTCAGGTTGCCGTAAGTATCTATATTCCCATTAAAAGTGCTACCCTTACCAATAATGTTATTGGAGTTAATAAGGTCCTGCGTCACTTTTTCCTCTTTCTGGTTCTTAAACATAGA
>NZ_SMLW01000273.1 GCF_009711405.1 Fulvivirga kasyanovii
TGTGAAATAAATTTATAGAAATTTTAATATAACCAACTTCTTCAATCTAAGGCAGTTTCAATGGTTTTAATCAGCCGATCGTCTACTTTTACCGCCCATAAGCATCTGTTAAAGATAAAAACAAAATCTTTATTACAAAAGGAAGTATGCATGAAGAGTTGTTGGGCTAAATGCTGAAATTAACCGTATAATCGGGCTTGCAGATAATGACTATACGGCATCAGTAATATTCATCCGTCACAAATGACACCCCGGATAAAGTAAGTACCAGATGGAAATTTCCGGGGAGACGCAACTTTTCATCTACATATACTCCATAACATTTCTGATGTCCGGGCTTACAAAAGCTACCACAAACACCACCTCCTTCCCATATCGGTAGCCATTATAATGTGTGGAGTAAAATATGGGCGCTCCCTTTTCCCTCATCCATTTCAGGTCATTGAATACGGTACGTTTAGAGACATTTAGCCTGCTTGCCAGGGCAGCGGCATTGCCTGTTGCCCCGCTTCTTATAAGTTCATCTATGCGCTCAATACGGCTCAGAAAGTTCATTCCGGTAAATTGATTATCTAATTTATTATCTTGTTTATTTCTACTAACGCTTTCTCCATTTTGCGAACCAGTGCAATGCCATTGCTCACTGAGGCGTGCAACTGCTCCTCCTTCTCCCATCGCTCCAAGGTTACCACCTCACTTAGTGCCTCAAACCGTTTGTCAAACCGGATTTTTAATAGCAGCAGATGGTTTACTTCCCTGATCAACACTTCTTCGCTCTTCATCTATTTGGTGTCGTTATCAAATGAATGACAAATAATTTCATAATTTGCGTATGTTAACGGGGCTCATAATTGAAAGCATATACCCTCCAAACGGGAGGTTTTAAACCTTTTACTGCTCATTACGGTTGAAGAAGCAATACAAGACCATGCAAACAAACTGCATGGATATTGCATCTTTTTTTGATATATTGACCTCATGACTATAACATTAAAATTTGATATTAATTTTTAATATTATAAATAAACTTAAAAATTGGATAAGAAAAAATTTTCAGGAGAGAAAATTGCTTTTCACCGCGATAAGCTCAGGCTAAACCGTAAGGAGTTTATAGAAAAACTTAATGATCTGCTGGGCACCAAATACGGCACACAGGCGCTGTACTCCTGGGAGAAGGGTGTATCCATACCCCCTGCCGACATCGTACCTGCATTGGCCTATTTGCTGGAAATGAATATTCTCGAACTCTTCGGCATGGAAGCTTCTGATGCAGAGCAGGTAGCCCGGCACAACGAAGAGCTGACTGCGGAAGTGGAAAAACTGAGAAAAACCGTTGGCGCCCAGGAAGCAGAAATACAGCGGCTTACCGGCAAAGTTGAGGCATCGGAGTCATTCGTTGATAAGCTGATGGGCCAACTGAAGGGAAATAAAGATTAAAATCAATACACTCCTATGAGCTGAGCTTTTCTTTCAACTCTCTGGCCTGGATAAGAATGCTGCCCTCCTTTTTTCTTGCCTCGTAGGTACGTCTGTAAAAAATCACCACCCCGATTAAGGCAAGCAATAGTGCTGCTACTACATATAATAAAATCTGATCCCGCATCCGTAATTCACTTTCCAATTTCCATGTTGCAGCTTCAACTTGATATTGGAGATTTTCTGATTGCAACTTGTCTTGAAGCTCAATTAACTCTTCAGTAAAGATATCCTGAAGATGGTCATAGTACAAGGCACATTGCTCTTCTCCTGTCACCCGATACAGTTTTTCTAATTCTTTGCATGTAGAGTAATACTTTGATGACATTGTCATTGCTTTATCTTCCAAATATGAAAAGCTGGCTTCATAATATTTGATCATCAAACCAGGTGATTTTTGAGTGTTACCCAAATTTCCATAGACATATGAAAGCGTTCTATCCTCCACCTCATTTAAATCAAGTTCTAAGACCTCTTTAAAATACTTAGAAGCTTGAAGAGTATCTTTTTGACGCAAATAGGAATAACCCCTATTATTTAAGATTCTGGCACGAGTAACTATACTTGCATCTGATATATCCACCGAATCATAATATTTCCTAGCCACATCATAGTTTTCAATTGAGCTATGACAGATTCCCATATCATTGTAAATTCGTCCCACAAAATTACTTCGCAACTTTTTTGCTATACCTAAAGCTTTACGATAATTCATTAAAGCACTATCCGATTCATCAATATCAACAAATAGTTGCCCTATATTATAATGAGTATGCATAAGTCCAAGAGTATCCTGTTCCTGCTCTTTTAAGTGTAGTGCATCATAAAAATATTTTAATCCGGCGCTTTTAAAACCGCTTTCCTTATATATATTACCCAAATTCTCAACGACCCCAGCTAAATTATTGAAGTCACCCATTTCTCGATAGTGCTTTGCCGCCTCCATGTAGTTGATAACCGCATTAAAGAAATCGTCTTCCTTTTTTTGAAGGTAGGCAATAAGATAATACGAATTTGCCACCACTTGCTCATTTTCCTGCTGTAAAGCCAGGATATTTACCTTCGAAGCAAGCTCCAAATCCGATAACTCTACAGCTTCTTTATAAAGCTGATCAAGGTCTTGAGCATAGCAACAATTAAGGATAAAATACAATATCAGAAAAGAAATGTTTCGGGTCATTTTCATTGGTTTAAGGTCAAAATGGGGGCGATGTGTAAAGCAAATAAAAAAGGGAAAGCCTATTCCCTCTTTTTACTCTTAAACCTTACATGAAAATGGTTTTATAGATGTTGTAGCTTAATTGCCTTCCCGAGGTGGGTCTTCATTCCCTTCCCATCGTCATTCCCATCAACCGTTTCAAGATCCTGAGCGTCGTTACCGATCTTATTATGAAAAACGCCTTCATTAGGGAGTATTACAGGAAGTAGCCAGCAATAAACCCACAAGACAAATAGAGACAGCCAACATTTTCTTCATCACAGTGTTGTTTTAATTTTCTTTTAATAAATAGTTGTAAATCAGGAATTTACATCCACCAACACCGTACAGTTATTTGCATTACATCACACCTGACATATATACCGGTTTATTAATATCTAATTTCAGCTTAGTTTGGGTAAAAGTAAAAGATTGGCAATCCGGCCCAAAAAAATTGCATGTAAGGCGACTCCCTAAAGTTTATTTTTTAACCCACTACTGTGCTATTTAAGTTGGTTTCATTACATGAAGCTGCAAGGCAGCGCAGGTCACTTTTGAGGTTAAATCATTAGATTTATAGTATAAAGTTTAAGCGACAAACCGTTTGACACAATTCTAACTATAAAAGACTGATTCTTATAAAAGTACAATTGAAAAGCTCCTTCAAGGTTATGAAAGACATCAGACTAACACGTCAGATCAATTCAATTAAAATCAATATATAAAATTATTATTAAATTTTAAATTTATAAATAAAGTTTCTTATGTACCATATAGACATTAATTTTACTATTATCACTCTCTAATCCGGCTTTCCGGGGCACTAAGGGCACTGTGCAATTGACCTGCATGTATTATCCGGAGCAAAAGATAAACTCAATAAATTCATATAGAATATTAATTCGGTATTTCGTACATGTTTAATCACTTCAACAATACACATAATTTTGATTGATGATCAATTTAGGGTTTAATTGCCATTGATTTTTAGGTGGCCACCGGAATCCGGGTAATGGACGTAGCTCGATTAAGATATGTCCTTCACTATCTTTTAAACAATTAGAATAATGAAAAATTTAGATTTAAATGAGTTTGATGTACAAGAGTTAGGTATGCCGGAGACACTACAAATTGAAGGAGGTGGACCAA
>NZ_SMLW01000296.1 GCF_009711405.1 Fulvivirga kasyanovii
GTTATAAGCTTTTTCATACAAGAACACGGCCCTTTTCAGGCTTAGGGGCTGCTGACCAGATAGCATGGCCTCCATTTCACGGTAGGCATAGTAAAACATCTCCCTGCTGGGTATGTCCCTGCCCCGTAGCTCATAATCAATTTTTATAGCATCACCTGTAGCCTTTGTGCTATTAAGTTTTTTATTGGCTTCTTCAACGATTTTTCTCTGGCGTTGCTGTAGGGCTATATATTCATCCACTTCCTGCATGATAGCCTTGTTATAGGCGTTTTGCCTGGCCTGGAAAGGGTCAGTAATAGTCGGGGTTAATGGTTGAGTGGTGCTAGAGGGTGTGTCAAAGCCAATGATTTCGGGCTGCAAACTACTAGGTTGTGGTACACGCACATGGGGCACCTGACTAAGTGCAGCCGTGTGGCACAACAATAAAGTGCCCACATAGATAGGTTTTAACAGGTTCATAGGTATTACAAAAAAAGTAGCTGTTAATGAATAATCAGACTGTTTTTTGAATTATTTTTTTATAAAGTTTTGTTGTCGGATTGTAATCATCTGATAGTCAGTAGGTAATATGATGCTCAATTGTCAGGTATAGTGTCTGTGTTTTTAAGCCTGTTCACTGGTGCATCCTCCAAAAACTTCGCCATGCCTTTGCAGTGGGAGAGCATAGCATAATAAGTTTTGCTAAAATCGGCCTCGTACTGCTTTAAATAACCCATTTTATTCATGCTTTCATTTACGGCATTGCTATATAACCATGATGCAAATTCTTCATGGAGAGATTTATACTTATTTAGTAGTTCCGAAGTTTGTGTTTTTAGTACATCTATACTTTCTATGAGCTTGTCGTGTTGCCGTTGCTCTTTTAGCCAAAAAGGGGGTGGATTTTGTTGTTTCATTAATGGGTGTTTAATTCTTAAAAATGACGCTTAAATGAACTATCCGGGGCACAGTCTGACCGTGCCCTCGGATAGCAACCTAAACCCGGCCATCCCTGGCCTGATTAACCGTAAACCAACTTATTGGTATTTTTTATCGGGTTGCTTTAATAGGAGCGATTTCTTTAATGAAGTCTTCTAACCCGATAAGTATGCGCTCTATATCGTGATGGAACTGTGTGTATTTTTCTCTATGGTCACTATCAATAGACTGTTGGATGACAGGGTGAAGTTCCTTATTTACCTTCATCCACTGTCTGACTGTACGTAGAGAACTCTCCATCTCCTTGTCACTATTATCAGTTGAAACTTTCAGATCAATTTTTTCTGGTAATTCAAGTATGTCTTTCATTTACTTATGGTTTAAATTGAAGGTGGTGTGTATTGATCTTTTCACGTTACTCAGTTTTCGGATTGCTTAGAGGCCAGATCGGGATATTTCAGTAAATAAAGCTCTAAATCGGCATAAGCTTTGATAACGTACTCTGAATTTGCTAGAACCTTATCGGCATACTTGGAAAATTGGATGTATTTTTCTCGCCACTCCTCATCTAACAAACCTTGATTAATAATCATAGGCTGGAGTTCTTTGTTTAGCTCCAGGTAATACCTTAATTTCCTTAAGGATTTTTCAGAATCAGCCTTAATACTGGATACTGTTTTAATTTTGTCGGGTAGTTCTAGTGTGTCCTTCATAATTATTATATTTAAAAACTTTTAATAAAAGGCGTTATTTAATATTTGGTTTTTCGAAACATTTAAATATACAAATTGCAGTGATAAAAACAACAATAGAGGAGCGGATTTTTTTCTATAGAAACCTAATAAACTGTTCACAGGCAGAACTGGCCAGGAGAATAGGGGCAGAAACGGGCAAAGAACCTGGCAGGGATGTAATGTCGCAATACGAGAGCGGCAAACGTAAAGTTCCTTCTGAACTCGTGCCTGTCCTGGCAAAAATATTTGGTATAACCGCCGATGAGTTATTTTATAAGACAGAGATAAATGATAATAAACTGGATGAAGCTATCAGTGGATTTGAAAAAGAAGCAGAGGTGAAAAATAACAAGCTCTTTCAGGAGGCTATTGCAAAACTAAAAGAGGCCAATCAGGAAATAAGGCGGCTAAAAATGGAAAATGCTACCTATAAAAAAGCCAATGAAGACTATGAGCATGAAAATGCACGGCTTTCTCGTTTGATAGAAAATTATAGAAACCATGCATCCATGCTATTCAAAGACCCGCAATTCGAATTTGGCCAAGACAAATAAAAAAAGGCTGCATCTACCCATGCAGCCTTTTCCAATCTATAAGGGACTATCAACCATTTAATCTAATTCTCTCTTATCAATACGTTCCTTTTCCTCTATACGCTTTAGATACTCTTCAGGCACAGGCTCTTCTAGTATTCGCTTGCTTACCTCTAAGAACAATTCGTGCCGTTCCTTAATTTTCTCATGCATTGATCTTAACTCTTGGTTTTCACTGGCAATTTCCTGATAGGTGTCTTCCAACTCATGCGTAGAAGCCTCCCACTCATTACTTTTGGCCTCCCATTCATGGCTGGAAAGTGCCCACCTGCGTTTTTGCTTTGTCATTACCCAAAGTAGCATCAGCAAACCCACCAGTATAGCTATAGCATACCTAAACATTACCCACTGCTGCGCCTCCATACTGGCCTGTAGCTTTCGGTTATTATGGGCTTCTACTTCTTTGCTTAATGCGGCTTGTAAAGCTTTAGCATTCATGCCGTTATAAAAACTATCTTTTAGCTCCTGTTGCTGCTCTTTAAGGTCAGCTATCCGGTAAATATCTTCGTAAGCCACCTTTGCCCCATTATCTGTCATTATCCGGTATGATTTTGAAAGCAGTTCAAGTGTGTTATTTAACGGTTCGTTGATAATTTCTTTATCCGCCATGTTTATAGCTTGCTCAAAAATCTCTATAGCTTTTAAGTGTTTGTCTTGCTGTTGGTAAAGTGTTCCTTCGATATTATATCGTTCAACTGCTGTCTTATTATCTATGCTTATACCTCTTCCCTTTGACAAAAACTTAGTCGCTTTATCATAATTGCCTTTTGTAAGGTAAGTGTTGGCAAGGTTATCATATAATATTACCTGCATCTGTTCATAGTTGGGATTAAAAGCCAGAGCTTTATTATAATGTTCTATAGCCTGATTATATTGGCTTGCATTATAAAAAATGTTACCAGCTTCGTTGTAAACATGGGCTAGCCTGTTAACATCATTTGAATCAAATTGTAATTGTAGTGCTACAGCAAGCCTAATATTTTCCTTGGCCTCAGTGTACTGCTGAGTTTTTGAATTGCAAATAGCAAGATTTGTAACTGCTACAGACTGATATTTTAAATCCTCGGTTCTTTTATATGCTATTGCAGCCTTTTCAAAGTAGGGGATTGCATCTTTATATCCTTCGACTTTTAAAAAGATAAGACCTATATTGTTAATATCATCAGCCATTCTTGCCACATCATCAAGTTCATCAAATAAGTCCACGGCCTGCAACAACCAAGGCAAAGCACCAAGATAATCGCCCTTTATCTGTTTTACATATCCCTTACCATGTTTAGCCCTGGCTATATAGGGTTGGCTGTTTTCCTCTTTTGCCAATTTCAACAATTCATCTATATACCATTCTGCTTTGTCATTGTCTTTATAGAGATACCTGCCATAGAGCATGTAATAAGCCTGTAGGCGGGTGTCTCCGGTAAGACCGTCTTTTAAGTGTTTTTCAAGCGATGGTATATCATTCGGTAACGGATCGGGCTTAATCTCATGGTTATCGGTGCATGCCGAAAATATCAGCACCAGGGCTAGGTAGGCCACGGTTTTATTTAGGTTCAAATTGATTGGGTTGAAAGTCATAATGATGTTGGTCTTATTAAATCATATTTATGGTTAAATTTATTTAATCCCGGTGTGATCCTTCCCCATTGCTGTGTGGATCAGTAACAGGTTCTTCCCCTTGCAGGGTTATTTCATCATAAGGGTCACTGCATGAGTACATGGCGAGTGAGCAGAAGGTAACGGCAGCTAATAAAAATGTTCTAAATACTTTCATGGATATTTGGGTTTTGGTTTGTGCAATCAAAGCAAACTATTAAAATCCGGCTTGTCGCCAGACATAATTTAAACAAGTTCGTATTGGTTTTATCATAGCTATATTATCCTTCGTTTAACATGGTCGTATATCCAAATTAATTATTCAGCCTTATTTTGCAAACCGCTCGATAAGCTATTTTAAGACCGATCTATGCCATTAGCTATAAACCACTGATTGTTAATAAATTACTAGGCTTATCGCTTGTTAAATAATCATACAGGCACCATAAGAGGCCACAAATTGTCCCAAATGTGACTTTTTTGGTCGTATTTAGCAGGTATTGTCTGTAACAAGGTGTAATAAAACGTAATGAAAAGTTATGGGAATCTTATCATTTGGTGTGCTGCATATATCTCACGGGGAAAATTGTCTCGTGCGGATTATGTACCTCCCGTACCTTATGTGTTAATATTCACTTGTAAGTTTTATCCCAACCCTTACATTTTTGCATCTACAGGCCAATTCTTACCCGAATACTGTATATTGTTTTCTTTTTAGTGAAGAATTGTACTTATCGCACAACATTTTTACTAATGATAGAGTTATATGTTAACGATTTGATAAACAGGGGCTAC
>NZ_SMLW01000520.1 GCF_009711405.1 Fulvivirga kasyanovii
CCAATTTTCTGGATGATTAAAGGCAATACCCAATTTATTTGAGTCAAATTTGCCATTACAATTGGTGTTTTCTTCCGTTTTACTTGAACAGCTAATTATGCAGGTAATCGCAAGAATAGTTTTAATTATACGCATTACTTCTATTAAGGATCAAAACTGACTTTGTTTAAAAGCCGAATATTGCGTTTCATCACAATTATATTACCGGCTAATCTAAAACCCCTCACCTACAAAACTCCTCCAAATACGCCCCCATCTGAACCAAGCCAAGCATATAAGACTTATTCCAATCCACGCAACAGCCTTCCATATCACCTAATTCCCTTTTGGCGGAACCTCTGTTTTGATACGCCATGGCATAATCCGGGTTAATTTGAATGGCTTTGTTGTAGGCTTCAATGGCTTTAGAATATTCAGCTTTCAAATAATATACCTTACCCATTCCATAATAACCCTTTTCCAAGGTTGAGTCGAGCCGAACCATGGCTTTAAAATCCTGGAGTGCCAAATCTAATTGGTTTAAGCCCAAATGGCTGTACCCTGCACTCTCATATGAAGGAAGGTAGTCCGGTTGCAGCTGTTTTAGCTCATCCAGATATAACAGCGCCATTTCGTATTTCTTTAAACTATTATAGGCCAACGCCATATTGTGCATAGCAGATAAGTCATATACACTTTCAAGTTCCGGGTCAATATTCAATATTGCATCGCAGTCTGCTATTGTCTTCTCATAGTCTTTTAAGGAATAATATGCCTTACTCCTGTGGATCAATGCCTCTTTGTTGTCTTTATCGTATTTAAGCACATTGGAGAAAGCCTCTATCGCTTCCGTATATTCACCTTTCGACAAAGCATTATGACCAGCCATAAGATTGGCGTCTTGCTTCTGGGCATAAAGTCCATTAACACCGATTAATATTAATAATGTCAGTAGATATCTCATGAAAGAGAACTCAGTTCTAATATTCTAATTCCTTAATTGAGGTACATGCTTACAAAATAAAACAATTCTCCGAGAAATCTGACATTTCATGCTATCCTGGGCAAGGGATCGTTTGTGGCCCCAGGTTCAGCACAGCAATCCTACAACCTGTAATGAACAAGGACATCCTCCAGTACTGTTTTGGAATAGCAAAAGCCCACATCACAACAAATGCCTCTTAGAAAAAGCCCTTCCTGATCCTGATTTCAAATATTTCTCATATTGGTAGGCCTTGTATTTGTCATTAAATGCAGTATAAACAATCACAACAACCGGCAGCCTGCTTTTAGTATAATGCACCTCCCCATTCATATGTCTTTTCAAGCGATTTTCCACGCTGTTGGTACACCCAACATAGTGCGTACCATCATTACATTTCAGGATATAAACGTACCACATCATCAATCAAATTTTAACGAACAAAATATTCAGAAGCCATAAGGGAAAATTTCTTCACCCAGGCTGATTTATATGGGGTACAAAAGAGAGCTACAAATAAAGGAAATTCTACGTATCAACCTAAAATGATATGGAGTGAATTAATTGAAACAAAACCTCGTAACTGGTGATGGCCCACCTTCGTCCTATCGGACTATGGTGGACGATGATGGACGATGGTGGAGTTCCTCCGCCTTAGCCCGGCCGAACTGCCAGGAAGTTCAAAAGGAAGGACTGCAAACAAAAATGCCCGCCTTCGTCCTATCGGACTTCGGCGGGCGATGGTGGAGCCGGAGGGATTCGAACCCTCGTCCAGTGAAGGCAACTATCGTGTCTTCTACATGCTTAGTTGTCTTTGGGTTTTCGAGTAAAGCGAGGTAGACAACCACCGAACTTTACCTTAGTTGCGATTAAGTTTCGCACCAACATCACAACCCTGTCAGCACTAGTTATGTCTGTTCGACACTCCAAATCTGACCGGACATAACGACGGTCAGCAGAGTGTGGCCCGGGAATCGCGTCTGGCGATTCAACCGTTTAAGCCTGCTATCTTAACGAGTTGTTAAGATTAGGCAGCCATGGCGTAATTAGATTCGCCAATTGTGTTGTGGAACTATCTTTCAAGGCTCTCATCCCATGAGCCTGCATGCTTACCCACGTAATCACACATCCTGTCAAAACCGGTCGGCCCCGGTTTTCAATTAAGAATACAAATATAAGGGTAAATAAGTTCGCTATACAAACTCAGAAGCGATTATAAAAAAAGGGCCGCCCAACGGGCGGCCCTTAATTCAATAACCTATACTATATCACTACTTCTTAATCAACAGACTTGATTCTTTGTAGTGCTCGTCTTCTGAGGTAATGGTTATGGTATAAGTACCTCTTGCGAATCCTCTGGCATCAATTTCAGTTCTCAGCTCACCCAATGAAGAGTTCACTTTTCCTTTATAGATCAATGCTCCGAAGATATCGTGTACCATTACTTCGTAGACTCCTTCTTTCTCTACTTCCATCGTTACAGATATTTCATCCTGGAATGGGTTAGGGAAAGTAGTTATCGCTTTCTCATAAGGCTCGTTAGGCACGGTATTCGCCAAGCCGAATTCGTGGTGTCTGGCCGCAGAGTAATGGGCGTTGATACAGTGGATACCATCCACATCAAAACCATCTGCTGCAGGGCCGAAGCCTTTGTAGTTGATATCTGAAGTATCCACAATTTTGATATATTGGATATCCATCAAACCACTGTTAGCAATATCAAACGCAGTGTCCTTGCAGGCCGATCCTACGAAATAGAAATCAACACCATTGTCAGACACATATACATCGGCTGTTTCAGGGTAAACTCCGCATTCGTCATTTACATCATCATATGTAGTTTCGAATACGATAAAGTCATCACCTGGCTGGTCAGCCACTATGTTATTGAGTCTGATCACTAACTCACCTCCGAAGCCCAGAGATACAAAGTTGATCTCACTGTTCTCTTCCGGCATTCCAAGAGCAAGCTCAGGATTGCTTCTACGAGGCGGTACCATGGTACCTTTCTTCCTCAAGCCCTGAGTGAACGAGATCACCTCATCACCCATACAAGAGTTGTCTATATCGCAAACTTCACCGGTTGATGTAGTTACTACTTCGTGCTCTTCGCCTTCGGCATCCAACCAGGAGATTCTGGCTGTGTTGTCGCCGGCTATAGCTTCGGTATAGAAATATGTAACACCATTGGCTACCCATAAGCTACCGCCTTGAGTAGTGCCCAGCACTTCCCAGTTCACCATTATGCCAAACGGATTGGCATTGGTTACCTTCCATCTTCTGAAGAGGTCAGGGTTGTTAGAGCATGGTGACTCAAGCGTAAGCTCCTCAATACCACAAGGGTTGAAGGCCGACTCTTTTACTGTTTCCTGAGGTTGCTGATTTTCATCGAGCCATTTCAGTTTCAAGGTATTAGGTCTGTCGCTTAAAGTATTGCTGGTAAAGATGTTCTCACCAGGCTTTACAGTAAGACTATCACCCTCATTAGAACCTATGATAAACCAATAGGTATCTACCTCGAAGCTGTTAGGGTTATAAACGCTCCATCTTCTTTCCTCATCAGGATTATCAGAACACAATGACTCAAGAGTCAATGGCTCGATACCTACAGCGTTCATCACCATATGAAGCACTTTCTCAGGCTCTGAAGGAACGTTGGTAAGTAAAAGAAGATCTTTCACATACTGTCCTTTTTCCACCTCAGTAGCATCAAAGGTCACTGTTACATCTAACGACTCTCCACCAGGTACAATACCTTGTCCCGGATCAACAGTTAACCACTGGATACCTTCATAGATGATCTCTACCTCGTCGATTTGCGCATACCAGTCAAAGTCACCTGTGTTAGGATCATAATAATGCCATCTCAGCATCATTGTAGAAGCACCTTCGAGGTACTCATCCAACGGTACACTTACGAACTCACCGGGAACGGTGAATAAACCTCCGTGGTCTTCGTTCCAGCTAAGTACGGTTGTCCATGAGCTACCACCATCTGTACTGATATCCAGGTTAAGGAAATCCTGGTTCAGGTAGTTCTGGTAGTTCACATAGTATTGAACAGCCACACCGCTTTTACCTTCAATATTGACCTCAGGAGTGATCAGCTCAGTATCAAACTCAGCAGTACCGGCAGCATCGCTATTGGCAATGGCAGATTTTCCGGTTCCACCTGTATAGTTGTCATCAGATGACTCCCATACCACGCCTGTACCTTCGTTATCAACCAGTGTCCAGCCTTCAGGAGGGAACGTAGTTCCTTCGAAGCCTTCGAACAACAATTGCTCACCTTCCAGGAAGGTTATAGGTCTTGCAGGGTTATATGCTCTTGACTTATCAAGATCTTCCTGCATCTTCTTCCTTCTTTCAGGGCCGAAGTTGTCTTCTCTTCTGAATTCACCAGGTACCGGAGCATCTCCAAAACCTGCAAATCCGAATCTCAGATTAGCCTCCCCTGCATTGGCAATAGTAACGGTATGCTCTTTCATAGTATTAAGCACCACATCACTAACGATCGTGTCAGGAGAAACTTCCAGTACAGGAGGATTGATCACCTCAAGTGTTACAGGAATTTCAACCTCCGGCTCATCAGGGTCATTGTTAAATACAATGATCTGGTCTTTGTAGATACCTTTTTCAAGGTTAGTAGCATCAAAAGTAACTTCGATCTCTACCGTTTCACCAGAAGCAACATTACCAAACTCAGGGTTAGTTGACAAGAACGGAATTGGCGCTTCGCCATCCCAGATGTTCAAATCATCAAGATCCAGAGTAGGACCGGCAGTTTCCATCAAAGAAAGTACAACTACCTCTTCAATGTCACCGGCAAAGCCCTGTCCGGTATAAATGGCTTCCTGATCTACATATACCGTAAACTCACTGGTAGCTCTTTCCACTTCAAGCTTCAGGTTGAAGTATGAAGTATCCACAGCATCAATGATAGTTTCGAATACAGTACCACCTGCGCCATCATCTACAAGGGCATCCATCGATCCGTCAGGATTGATCTGTAGCCTTGTGATCACCAGCTCGGCAGTGGCAGACTGCGGTATGAGTTGCCATGTTACACCTGTTCCGGTCAGATTTACATCTGTAGTAAATGATGATACAGGCTCCGTGCCGATACCAACACCCGGTGTAACCGCGGCAGACTGTCCTAGTCCGTCAGAAAGGCCTCTGAAGTGTTTCACACCACTATCAGCATTTTCTGCTTCCACAGTCCAGTTACCAAATTGTGCAAACCAGCCATTTTGGTTGTTGATGTCACCTAATTCGAAGCTTTCGAAATCGGTACCATAAGCCAATGTGCCTGCAGTTCGCTCTACATTAGAAAGCGCTATAGCCTTTTTGCCCTGATACAGTTCCCCATCGTATGGAGCAGTTCTCAGGTTTGGCTCTATTCTTTCTGAATTATTCTTACTTACAGATACTACTTTGCTGTTTTTCAGGTATCCTCCCAGCTCATATCTCAGTACACTTTCACCATTGTTGGTGATGTTCAGCGTCTGAGTATCAGAGAAACCTGTAACCAGTACCTGCTCCAAAGAAGTAGGGCTTACCTCAATGTCAGCAGCTCTAAGTACTTCCATCATGGCAAATACAGATGCAACAGGCATATTTGCTGCATTGCTGTTTACCAGAATTCCAGCGAAGTACTCACCCGGATCAACTTTTGAAGCATCAAAAGTAACATCGATCTTCAGCTCCTCACCTACCGGTACTGTACCGCTGGCAGGAGAAACCGTCAACCATGTTGTAGCATCTGTCAATATCTCGACATCATCAATCTGAGCGTAGAAATCCCAGTCGCCTGTATTAGGGTCGTAGTATCTCCATCTCAACTTCATTTCAGAAGCACCGGCCACATATTCATCCAGCTCAACTACTACAAATTCACCGGGAGCGCCGAAGCCTGTACCGTGAGATTCGTTCCAGCTAAGCACTGTGGTCCATGTAGCACCATCGTCGGTGGTAACTTCCAGATCAAGGAAATCAGAACCCAGGAAGTTGCGGTAGTTAGCGTTGTATTGTACTACTACGCCTGTTCTTCCGGAGATATCAATAGCAGGAGTGATCAGCTCTGTATCGAACTCCACGCCCTGATTGGCATCACTGTTCACAGAAGCAGCTTCACCGGAACCAGCCCAGTTTTCCAGCTCCTGATCAGCAAGCGGGCTCCATACCAGTCCTGATCCTTCGTTATCTACTACAGTCCAGTTCGCAGGAGGGAATGTACCTCCATCGAAGTTTTCAGTGAAGATCGTTTCACCTGCTACCAGTTGAACTACACTTGCAGAACGCGTCTGAGTAGCCTCGTACGCCAGACTCTTTTCGAATTTAGCTCTTGAAGCAGCAGGTACATTGGCTTCTGCCATGCGCATTTGCTGGTCTTCAAGGTCAGCACCAAACACGCCGATGTCAAAGTTCAGGTCTTTACCTCCTGTATTTTTGATCGTGAATTCGGTAGTTTCCTCTTCTTTGTAGTTTACAACCTGCTCAAGTACCTGAGGGGTAACCTCTACTGAAGATTGTCCTGTTACAGTAAATGTCGCAGGGATTACAAGGTCAGGGCTTGACGCTCCGCCAATGAATACCTGGATATCTCTGAAGTAGGTACCGAAATCAATCTGAGAACCGTCAAACTCAACATCAAGTGTTACACTTGATCCGGCAGGTATTACTCCCGCATAGTCAGACAGGCTCAGGAATGGAGGCACGAGACGTCCTTCATAAACTGACAGGTTGTCCATATCAAAAGTAGGCCCTGCGGTTTCCATCTGGGAAACTACAGCTACAAACTCAAGATCGGTTGAGAAGGCTTTACCTTCATATACTTCTACATTATCTATATAGAACTTGAAGTTTCCGGAAACTTTGTCTACTTCAAATGCTATGTTGAAATAATCGTCAGGAACATTGTAAGTCAAAGTATCCAATACAGCACCACCGGCACCATCATCAGAAACCATTACTACGTTACCCTGAGGATCAAATATCACCCGGCCGTTGATAGCAGTAGAAGACTCTGTAGAGATCCACCATGAAGCTCCGGCTTCAAGATCAACATCCATAGAAGCTGTGGCTACTGCCTCACCTCCCATTTCCAGTTGAGGAGTAAAGGCCGCCGATTGTCCTAATCCATCAGACAGCCCTCTGAAATGCTGGCTACCAGTGGCAGGGTTAGTGGCTTCAATTCTCCAGTTGCCAAACTGGCCTGTCCATCCTTGCTGCCCGTTAATATTGCCGGTAACAAAGTTTTCAAAGCCGGTTCTGTATATTTCGTCACCATCAGCCATCTGCGTTGCGCCTTTAGCTACGGCAGCAGCTACATTCATAGCAGCTCCGCTGAAAGCATTGCTCCTTGGAGGAGTGTTGGCATAGCCTGCTGCAAATGTAGGCTCAGGCTCTGGTGCTCCGTTAACTACATCTATTACGTATTCCGCATCCAGCGAACCGTTGTTAGACAAAGTGAGCTGACGTGTCTCTGAAAGACCTTTGATCACTGTAACATCAAAGAATTCAGGATTGGCAGTCACGGCTGGCCCAAGTACGTTTAGGGAAACAGGTACCTGAACTAAACCATTAACAGGGTCATTGGATGTGATGTCTATACTGGCCTCATAGAAACCTGCCTCCAGGCCTTCGGCGCTAATAGCCACATTTACCTCAATAGACTCACCACCTGAAAGTGTTCCTTCTTTAATATCAGTTGACACAAAACTTGCTCCTGACAACCACATGATAGCATTGTGGTAAAGGGTAGGCAGATCGCCGGTCCAACCGGGTACGCCATCGCCGCTGCTTGGAAGTAAGTTAAGGGCTACTACATTGTCATTAGCAGCTACAAAAGGATTACCATCAGACCAGTCGGCTATCAAAGTAGCTCCCGGCGCTAAACCCGGATCCTGGAACAGGAATGTATTTCCGATTGAAGATACATTTTCCATAATAGGATGACCCGGCTCATGTACAGCACCTAATGTAACATCATTGGTAAAGTCAGTGCTGCTTACGGTAAACGGACCATAGTTTTCAGTAATAAACCTGCCTTCAAGTGCCCATGCGTCATAGTCATAAGCGAAGCAGTTGGCAATTACTTTTCCTCCCTGGTCGATGTAATCAGCTAAAAGATCACCAATCAATGCGGGGCTTACATTACCTCCTGCCAGCCATTGTGTATTGTTGGTGGTCATGATCACGTCATAGTCCGCAACATCTGCCAGCGTAATATCAGGCAGTGCTGTTTCAGGATATATGCTAACGTCAATATCAGGGAAAGCACTCAAAGCTGATTGAAGATCGGAAACATCATCATCAGGAGTGAGGATAAGCACCTGTACATTGTCAGCAGACAAATGTACGTTTGACATTACCTGCATTCCTGCAAAGCTTCCGACGGCTTGCTGCTTCATTCCCTCAGTTGACATGCTTCTGCTTGCTTTGGCAGGCAGTGACATGCTTACTGATGCGGTAGAGTCTCCTCCCGCTGCACTTACTTCTATAGCAAAGTTCAGCGTTGCCACACCATTGTTGGTAATGGTCAGCACTCTTGAAGTGGTATCTCCTCTTTCCAGTTCAGCCTCCAGTGAAGAAGGGTTAACTGCTATAATCGGAGCTTCTACACCGTTACCTCTGGCAGGTACGTGTAGCTCAGGAGTATCTGTGTCATTGCTATATATTACAATATCACCGGTTACCTCTCCCAGAGATGAAGGCGAAAACTGTACTGTCACCTCATACGATTCAAAAGGCATTAGTGTAATTGCTGTATCGGCAGAAACAATAGAAAAATCAGACGAAGTTGACTGAATGCTACTGATTTGAAGGATCTCTGTTCCGCCATTGGTAATTTCCAACACCCTGGTATCAGTTCCTCCCACGAAAGTATCGAGGAATACCAAAGAATCAGGGTTAACTGTAATCACAGGCTTGCCTGTACCTTCTACATTCATAGTAGCCGGCACTACAAACTCACTGTTCACAGGATCGTTAGTGCTTATCTGAATTTCGTTCTGATAAGTACCTCCGAATAAACCTGTAGCATCAAAAGTAATCTGAATATCCTGAGACTCTCCTGCAGGTACTGTTCCGCTGGTGATATCTGCACTTAAGAAAGGATAAGTGTCAATTTCACCATCATAGATCTGCATATCGTCCATGTAGAATTCACTACCTGTCGCTTCCATAGGCGACAGCAGTACTACCTGCTCAATATCACCTGCAAAGGCTTTGCCTACATAAACAAGCTCATTGTTGATGTAAACATTCATATCCAGGGATTCTCTGTGTACCACCATCTTCATATCAAAATAGCCTGATGGAGTTTCACCAGGGATATCTACATAATCACCTGCATCGCCATCCAGGATGGACATGCCACCGTCGGCATCAAAGCTCAACCTGGTCAACTACCAGCTCGGCAGTAGGAGATTGAGGGATATATTGCCAGGTAACACCTGTACCTTCGATCTTGATCTTGGCAGAAGTAGAAGAATAAGCCTCTTCGCCTATACCTACATTGGGGCTGAATGCGAGTGAATTCGCACCGGCAGCAGTAGACGTTCCCAACACGTGCTTGGTACCCGCGTAAGGCATAGCTGTACTTACATCATAATCCTGCGTACTGCTGGTTGACCAGCCGTCCTGGTTATTAAGTGTACCTGTATTGAATGACTCAAAACCGGTGCTGTATTGTGCACCTGCCAGTACCTGAACACCACTTTGTGTATATGCCTTTCTGGTAGAAAGCATTTTAGAGTGTGGCTTGATGGTCTTAGGCTGAGTTGAAGCCATAGATGGAGTAAACACTGTACCTCCAAATGAAATATCAAAATCCAATGGCCCCAGACCATCATTGCTGATTGTCAGGGTTTGTGTTTCTGTTTCGCCGGTAACCACATCAGCGGTTAGCGATGATGGAGAAACGGAAGCCACAGGTGCATCATTGGTAGTAGCTGATACTACATTACTGATCCCCGATACGTTACCAAAGAAATCTTCTGATTTGATGGCAAAGTAATATTCGGTTGCTGAATTCAGCCCTGTAACGGTATAAGTTTCCAATGTACCTGCCAAAGATGCCTTAGGCTGATTAGCTACAGGAGTAGCAGAATCAAAATTGGCTGCTGTAATTGGCGAAGTTGAATACCTGACATCATAAGAAGATGCCGAACCATTGCCCGCATCCGCAGGAGCTGTCCACTGTAATGTTACACTTGACAGGTCTACATCGGCCACAGAAAGATCAGTAATATCTTCCGGAGCCACACCGTCGTCCTGCTGAAGTGCTGCAAAGGCATTTATTCTTCCTGAACCTAAAAACTCAAGTCCCGGAAGAGGGTCAGTAGTTTGCTCAATCCTTGCCCATACCTGGTCGGGAGTAATATTCCCGATACTCTGAGAAACGATCAGTGCTGCAAGTCCTGATACGTGAGGACATGCCATGGAAGTACCTGAAATAGACGAGTACTGATTGTTAGGGAAAGTACTTAACACGTTAACAGCAGGTGCTGCCACATCAACCCAGTCTCCCCTGTTGGAAGAAACATACTGGTCATCGTTATGATCAGTACCACCTACAGCGAGTACGGGGTCATAAAATCCTGGGTAATACTCTCCGAAAGAGCCATCGTTACCGGCGGCAAATATAACGAGGCCACCTTGCATTGGCCCTACAGGGTTGCCCATTTCGTCATAACCGGCTTCTGCAATAAAGTAATCTATGGCATCCAATACTGCCTGCTCAAAAACACCCGCTGAGGTATACCCCCAACTGTTTTGAGAAATAACAGCGCCATTGTCAGCACCATAAATATAGGTTTCTGCGAAACCGCCTGTTCCTGACGCTCCGAAAGCAGCACACGACATCAGTCGCACACCATTGCCGGAACCGTCACCTCCGGCTACACCGGAAACTCCAATACCATTGTTGGTAACGGCAGATACAGTACCACCTACGTGTGTACCATGTAAGTCTGCCGGGATCTCACCCGTATTATCCCCAAAACCATAACCATAGATGTCATCGACGTACCCGTTATTGTCGTCATCTATGTCATTATCAGGGATTTCATCTGTATTGACCCACATATTGGCGGCAAGATCTTCATGATCTACATCTATACCACCATCTGTTACTGCCACGATTACCTGGCTGTCACCGGTTTCGGTGCTCCAGGCCTGTAGTAAACTGATGTCAGCTCCGGGAGTTCCTCCGGTCTGACCCGTGTTGTTATAATGCCACTGGTCCACAAAACGTGGATCATCCGGCGCAGAATTCAAAGGCATCATGATCTTAGCCTCTGACAACATCCGCTCACGACCACCTATATGCTTTTCATATATAGGCTCAGACTTGATGACCTCCGTTAGCTTTCCAAACGTAGAAACCGCCTGGTTCACATCAGTGGATTCATCAATCTGCACTTCATACCAAAGATGAAGGCCATGTTTGCGATGCTTCGCTTCAAACTTCCCTCCGTGTCTGAAAACGCGCTTCATGTTGGTAGCCTTGCTCCTCGAAAGGGCCTGGTCCAACGACGCATTTCCTGTACGCAAATACCCCTGGGAAGTCCGGGACATCTGCGCCTTTTGTAAATAGGTTGCAGTTGTCTCAGCAACTTTTATGCGTAATACACCCTGGTGTACCGCTACCTTGTTCTGGGCGGTAACCTCATGCATCAGCAAGAAAATTGCAATGAGACAAAAGCATGGGATTCTCATAAAAAGATAAATCTTTTTCATGCTTAAATTGGTTTTTGGTTAATTAATCGGATTAAAACGGGTAGTCGAAATTCGGAAATACTGCTGCTAATAACAAATTTTATTCTGTTAATTATCAGAGCATGTAATATAATTCTTTCAAAAATAAGTATAACAGAACATTATACGTTGCAACATATATTGCGCTTAAAGATTAATCT
Organism: Fulvivirga kasyanovii; assembly: GCF_009711405.1. Classification (GTDB taxonomy): domain Bacteria; phylum Bacteroidota; class Bacteroidia; order Cytophagales; family Cyclobacteriaceae; genus Fulvivirga; species Fulvivirga kasyanovii. The sequence continues at coordinate 11,884 of NZ_SMLW01000520.1, forward strand.
GTTTCATCTCCCGTCTCGTTACTTCCTTATATTTCCGAGACTCCTTAACTTAGCACGATGAAAAAATCTGTTTTTGTTTTAGCACTGATTTTCACCACTTTAAATGTAAGCGCTCAAATTCTAAAGGTGGATAAAGGGAGCATCGACTCAGACTCCTCGAACTATTTTATGGGGAATATCAACTTCAACTTTAACCTCAACAACAGGAGTGCCACAGCCGAAAAAGAAATAACATTTACGGGTTTGGAAGCTAATGCAGATATTGTATATGTGGCTGAAAAACATGCATATATACTTATAAATAAGATCAATTACTTTAAATCTACCGGCGGGCCCCTTATCAGTACGGGCTATGCTCACTTCAGGGTAAACTTCCTTAGAAAAAGGATAATGTCGTACGAGTTATTTTCGCAAATACAATATGACGATGGCCGTATGATGCCTTTAAGATTTCTGCAGGGCGGTGGGTTAAAATTCAGACTCAGCTCCACAGAAAAATCCAAAATTTACCTGGGCATCGGAGGTATGTATGAGGAGGAACATTGGAAGTCTGTAACGGAAGAAGATGTGATCATTGAGAAGGAATTATGGAAGACGAGCGACTACATAAATGGAAAATTTAATTTTAATGATCATGTAAGTTTTGACGTGATTTTGTACTATCAGGGTGGGTATGATGGTGAAAGTGAGGTATTTAGAAATCGCTTTAGCGGAGATGCCGTCCTGAGCATGCAATTAACAGACAAGTTGTCCTTTCTTACCAGCTTTTCAGCTCAATACGAGGACAAACCTATAATCCCTATAAATAATTTTGTGTACTCTTTGACAAATGGCCTGAAATGGTCATTCTAAAAAACAGAGGCCGGAATTAACCGTTTAACAACTCTGGCTCAGGCCTACTTTTTATGTCCGGCAGAAATAATTGAACAAAATAACTTAACATATCCAGTCACTTTTTTTTAACTTCGAGCGATGGAAAAGTTTGTGGTATCAGCGCGTAAGTATAGGCCAACAGGTTTTGATGAGGTAGTAGGTCAGGAACATATCACTACTACGCTTAAAAATGCAATAGATAATAACCAACTTGCCCAGGCCCTTCTCTTTTGTGGTCCCCGTGGTGTTGGTAAAACTACCTGTGCCCGTATACTGGCCAGAATGATCAACCAGTTTGACGAAAAAAGTGAGGGAAACTCTCTCAATATTTTTGAGCTGGATGCCGCATCGAACAACTCCGTAGATGATATCAGGAACCTGATCGACCAGGTACGGTACCCTCCTCAATATGGCAAATACAAGGTGTATATCATAGATGAGGTTCACATGCTTTCCAACGCTGCCTTCAACGCGTTCCTTAAAACCCTTGAAGAGCCGCCACCATATGCTATTTTCATCTTAGCAACTACTGAAAAACATAAAGTAATACCCACTATATTATCGCGTTGCCAGATCTTTGATTTTAACAGGATCCAGGTTTCTGATATTGCAGTTCATCTGAAGGGTATTGCTGACAGGGAAAATATAAAAGCAGAAGATGAGGCCCTGCACCTGATCGCCCAAAAAGCTGACGGCGCGCTTAGGGATGCCTTATCGATCTTTGACCTGATCGTAACCTTCTCTTCTGACAGGAATGTAACGTATCAATCCACGATCAATAATTTACATATCCTGGATTATGAGTACTATTTCAAGGTTGTCGATCACTTACTGGCAGAGGACTTGTCTCAATCACTGCTGATCTTTGATGAGATCCTAAAGCAGGGTTTTGATGGCCACAACTTCATTGTAGGCCTGAGTGAGCACTTGCGCAACCTGCTGGTATGCAAAGACAATGCAACTGTTCAACTCATGGAAGTGCCCGATAATACTAAGGAGAAGTACATCGAACAGGCTAACAAAGCTTCTTTGTCTTTCCTGCTTACAGCACTGAACATATCTAACCAGTGCGACCTCAGCTATAAGGGAAGCAAAAACCAACGCCTGCATGTTGAGCTGGCTTTAATGAAATTAGCTCATGTCAATGCTGCCGTTAACCTTGCCTCTCAAACTTCTGATAATGGCGTAAAAAAAAAAGTGATGTAGCTAAGGAAACGCAAGCTGCCCCCGATCAAAACGGGGAATCAGTTTCGTCTTCCAAAAGCCATGCAGGCACTCCATCAGCCACACCTGTGCCGTCGCAGGGTATTTCATCCGCTTCTTCAAAAAGGCTAAGTTCCTCCAAGCTCAAAAGCACCATAAAAGTACCCAAGGATATCAACGCCCTGGCCAACAAAAGCGATGAAGAGGTTCAGAAGCAGGACAATGCCGAGGATCAGGAGTATTTTGGCAATGAACCTTTCACCTACGAAGAATTAAAAAAACACTGGCAGGACTTTGCCAACCAAAAAGAGGCTGAAGGTAAGAACTTTGAGCACATGGTACTCCAGCAGGAAACCTACCTCAAAGATGCCACTACTCTTGTGATCAAATTTACCAATCCGGTCAAGATCGATATACTGGACAAATTCCGGGCTGACCTGATCACTTACCTGAAAACCAAACTCAACAACGGCAAGATCAGCCTTGAAATAGAAATGATCGAGGAAGAGGCCAAGAGAAAAATGTACACGAACAGTGACAAGTTCAACTACCTGGCCGAGAAAAACCCCATTGTAAAGCAACTGAGAGACAGGCTGGGGCTGGATCCGGATTTCTAAATGCCTCAGTTGGTATAACTCTGACAGGGCTTAGAGCCCTGTCAGAGTTATACCAGCTAATCCCACGCAAAATAAACTTATCTTCGTTTTGAACCTTTGCACAAAATGACAGACTAACCTTTGTCAACCGTCAGCAAGCGAATGGATAAGGATAAAATTCTAGATGAGTTACTGATTTACAAATGCCGTGATGGCGACCAGAAGGCTTTTGGTTTATTAATCAAAAGATGGAACAGGAAGCTCATCTCTTTTGCCTATAAATTCATCCGTGATATGGATTCGGCCCGTGACGTAGCTCAGGAAAGCTGGCTCTCCATTCATAAAGGACTCAACAAGCTAAATGATCCGGCAAAGTTCAGTACCTGGGCTTTCAGAATTGTCTACAATAAGTCGATGGATCACCTGCGCTCACAACAAAAGCAGAGTGAAATAGAGGCCTCTACCAACGAGGTAGCGAACGACGAGCTTGACGACTACCACACTGATGCAACTACAGTCAGCGAATTGCTCGGCAAATTGCCAGTGCAACATAAGACTGTCCTGACATTGTTTTACCTGGAGCAGCAATCTATCAGGGACATAGCATCTATTTTGAAGTTGCCGGAAGGCACGGTCAAGTCCAGGATCTTCTACGCGAGAGAGTTATTGAAAAGAAAATATAAAGAACTGAAAAATGAAACACACTAATGAGCAAATCGACAAGATCATCCATGAGGCCTTAAGCAAAGAAGAGGCTGCATTTTATGATCAATTGGGTGAACAGAATATAGTGGAAATGACACTAGGGGTCTTTCAGGGCAAGAATAAGGGGCTGTACATAATAACTTTTATCATGTCACTGATACTATTTGGTGCATTCATCTTTTGCATGTTCAAGTTATATCATGCTGAAACTACAAAGACTATGATCTTGTATGGAGCGGGTGCCTTTTGGAGCATGATTAGTGTACTGGGGATTAAGATTTGGTATTGGATGCAGATGAACACTAACAGTATGCTAAGGGAAATGAAGAGGCTGGAGTTACAGATTGCAGCTTTGAGTGGTGTTAATCGGTGATTTGTAGTTGCTGGGTGCTGGGTGCTGGGTGCTGGGTTCGGGTTGCTGGCATTCTCTACGTATTCATTGACTCAAAGGCCTGCTTGTTTTGTCCCTACAGG
>NZ_SMLW01000233.1 GCF_009711405.1 Fulvivirga kasyanovii
GTGCTTACGCGCTTTCTGATAGAAAAATACGCCGATAACCTTACCCTTATTGATATTGACAGGGAATCTATAGCATACCTGAAAAAGCATTTCCAGGGCTTGGGAGATAAAGTTATCGAAGGCGATTTTCTGAAAATGGACCTAAGCCATGCTTTGGGTGAGGAGTATACTGTTATTGGTAATTTCCCTTATAACATTTCTTCCCAAATATTCTTTAAAATACTAGAGGAGAAAGACAAGGTGGTGGAGGTAGTGTGCATGTTGCAGGAGGAAGTGGCAAGAAGACTGGTATCGCCTCCCGGTAATAAGGACTATGGCATACTAAGTGTATTGCTCCAGGCATACTACGATATGGAGTATCTTTTTACGGTTGATGCTTCAGTGTTTGATCCTCCGCCTAAAGTGCAGTCGGGAGTGATAAAGCTCAGGCGTAATAAGCTGGAGAAGCTTGATTGTGATGAGGTGCTTTTTAAAAAGGTAGTGAAGCAGGGGTTTCAAAACAGGAGAAAGACATTACGCAATGCTTTGAAGCCATTAAATTTGGCTGATGAGGTAAGAGAGCAGGAAATATTGAACAGACGGGCCGAAACGCTATCGGTAAATGAGTTTGTAAAACTTACAAATGATATAGCAAGTGGAGGAAATACTAAAGTTTGAACTATCCAATGAGTTTCGTGAACGCTTTCAACATGCGGTTGACGAAAAGGACGAGGGTTTTATAAAGGAGACTCTTGAAGGGGTCAATCCTGCTGATATTTCTGCCCTCTTGCATGAGTTTGATACGGAAGATTCGAAATATGTTATAGACCTGCTGCCTTCGGAAACGCGTGCGGAGATCATCAATGATCTTGATGAGGATATAAGGGAAAGGTTTTTGAAAGTCTTTCAGCCCAATGAGATCACTGAGATAGTTAATCATCTTGACTCTGATGATGCGGTGGATATTCTTAATGAGCTGCCGATCAAAGAACGTGAAGAGGTTATTGCCAGCCTGGATAACGAAGAGAAAGAAGCCAACATCCTCGACCTGCTGAGGTACGAGGAAGATGTGGCGGGCGGTTTGATGGCCAAGGAACTCATAAAAGCCAATGTCAACTGGTCGGTAGTGCAGTGTATTGAAGAGATCAGGCGGCAGGCGGAAAATGTGCAGAAGCTTTATTCGGTATATGTGGTGGATGATAACGACAGGCTGTTGGGCAGGGTGTCTTTGAAGCGGATCATTTTGGCCGGAGATAAAACGCAGATAGCTGATATTTATGAACCGGAGCTTATTTCTGTAGAGACGTACATGTCAGAGGAAGAAGTTGCCCAGGTAATGCGGAAGTATGACCTTGAAGCAGTTCCTGTGGTCAATATGCAGGGGAAATTGCTCGGGCGCATTACCATTGATGATGTGGTGGATGTGATCACTGAGCAGGCGGAGGAGGAAAGGCAGATCATGTCGGGTATCTCCGGTGATGTGGAGGAGGATGACAGCGTCTGGATGCTAACTAAAGCAAGACTACCCTGGTTGGTTATTGGTGTGGTCGGCGGTTTTATCAGCGCCATGCTTATCGGTGTGTTTGAAGATGAACTGCTAAGGATTACGGCCATAGCCTTTTTTATACCTTTAATACAGGCTACAGGTGGAAATGTGGGGATCCAGTCATCATCCATTGTGGTGCAAAGTCTGGCGAACCCTTCGGCATTCAGTGATAGCCTTGCCAAGAGGCTTGTGAAAGTTTTTATGGTTGCGGCTTTAAATGGTGCCGTACTTGCGGTACTGGTCTATGGGGGCAATGTGATCTCCGGAGGTAGTCAAAACTTGGCCGTAGTGGTGTCCATAGCCCTTTTCGGAGTGGTGCTCATTGCATCTTTTATGGGTACTATCACACCTTTAATATTAAATAAGTTCGGATTTAATCCTGCGCTGGCTTCCGGGCCATTTATTACCACTACCAACGACCTGCTGGGTCTTGCAATATATTTTTACACCGTACATCTTATGCTATAATGAAGTGTCTGATTGTTGATTATATGTATGATAACATTGAGGAACTGCTGGCCGGGGCCGGTCTTGAGCCTGATTATCGACCTACTATTTCCCGTGATGAGATCATTGATATTATCCATGATTACGAAGGTCTGATCATCAGGAGTAAAACCCGTGTGGATGAAGCGCTGGTAAAGCAGGCCAAAAAGCTCAGGTTTGTAGGCCGGGCTGGTGCCGGTATTGATAATCTTGATGAAGACGCCCTGAACAGGCACAATGTAAAGATTCTTAACGCCCCCGAAGGCAACAGAAATGCCCTGGGCGAGCATTGTGTCGGGTTGCTTTTAGGACTCCTTAATTATATAGTTAAATCCGACAGGGAAGTGAGGCAGGGGATCTGGGACCGTGAAGGCAACAGAGGGTATGAGCTGAGTGGCAAAACTGTCGGGTTGGTCGGGTATGGCTATATGGGTACCGCTTTTGCTGAAAAACTCAAAGGGTTTAACTGCGAAGTGCTTGTATTTGATAAGTACAAAGCAGATTGTAATGATGGATATGTGCGACAGACTTCCATGGAGGAAATTTACGAGCGTGCCGATGTCTTTAGCCTTCATGTTCCCTTGACCAAAGAAACCCGCGGAATGGTTGATTTTAACTATCTCAATAAATTCAGAAAGCAGATATTTTTCATCAATACTTCAAGAGGCGAAATTGTCTCCCTGTCGGGGCTATGTCAGGGCATTGATTCGGGAAAAGTGATTGGTGCGGGACTGGATGTTTTGGAGAACGAAAAGATCAATAATCTTACTTCGCAGGAACAAAAAGTGTTCGAATATTTAGTAAATTCGAACAAAA
>NZ_SMLW01000642.1:0-5449 GCF_009711405.1 Fulvivirga kasyanovii
ATACAGAAGTGATTGAAAGACAAAAGGTTGCTTTTTGTTTAGGGCATTCTCTAAAACTTACATAGATATTTATGATATAGTAATTGATAACAATTCCTGTTGATTGTGGGAACAGTGAAAACCATAACCTGTGAGTAGTTGGCGGTTAAATAAGATCTTTTTTGAGCATACCTCTGATACTATAGCCATAGTGAATAACAGAGGGAAGATACTCTATGTGAATCCGTCATTTGAGCAAGTTTCAGGATATAGGAAGGACGAGATCGAAGGTAAGTCAATTGATGCGCTTCGCTCTGATAAAGCTTTTACTGATGCCTACTGGGAGAATATCAAAGGTCTGAATGGAAGCAGAAATTCATTCAGGAAAGTGTTTGTTAACAAAAAGAAAAATGGCAATTACTTCTACCTCGACACCAAGGTTATACTCTACCTGTCAACAGCAGCGGGAAATAGAAACTATATTTCTATAGGTAGGGATATAACTAACATACTTGAGCAAACTCAGCGCATAGGCCTGTTGGAGGTAGAACTGAAGAAGTCAAACCAAACCCTCGACACACTGCTGTATAAGTCTTCTCATGACCTGAGATCGCCGATCACCACCATTCAGGGGCTACTTAACCTGGCCAGAACTGACCTGAAGGATGATAAACTACTAAGTTATCTCGATATGATGGTGCAAAGCACTTCCCGGCTGGACTCTCTGCTGATGGACCTTCGTAAGCTATCATCTATACACACCAACCGTTTTTCAGTGGAAGAGATAAACTTTGAAGAGCTCATTGGAGGTATTCTGGAAGATCTGTCCCGCTTTATCCCTGTTGATGACATTAATGTGGTAATCCATGTAAAAGTTTTCAGGAAGCACTGCTACAGTAAGTATCTGCTCAGTCGTATCCTGCGTAACCTGATAGACAATGCGTGCCGCTATCGCTATGAGAGAAATGAGGAAAAGCATACGGTAGTAATACGTATTGAAGAAGTAGAGGGCAAGTTGCAGTTTTATATTGAGGACAACGGCAGGGGAATTAAAGAAGATGCCCAGGAGAGGCTCTTCGAAATGTTTTATAAAGCCGAAGCTGTTTCGAATAGAAATGGTCTGGGACTGCACATTGCAAGGGCGGCGGTTGAAAAGCTGCGAGGACAAATAGAGCTGTCCAGCAAGTATAATAAAGGCACAAAAGTAAAGGTTACTCTGCCTTAACCGAACGGATCACTCCACATCAGGCTCTGCTTGTACAGGAGCCGCAGGAGGTGACGGTTTTTCTTCACGGCTTCCCATAAGCCTCACCAGTAATTGAGCATCGGGCAGTTGTGATAAGATTACCTTAGTCAGTACCAATAGAGGTACGGACAGGATCATTCCCGTAATTCCCCACAAATACCCCCAGAAGACCAGCCCGAGTATGACAACGATGGTGTTTAACGACAGGCTGGAACCGGTGACTTTGGGCTCAACCACATTGCCCATGACTATTTGCACGGCCATTAAAAGTACTACAAGTATACCAACTGCGCCCATAGATGAAAACTGGATAAGACCAAACAATAAAGGAGGGATAGTAGCAATTATAGAGCCTACGGTTGGGATAAAGTTTAGCAGAAAAGCCAGAAACCCCCAAAAGAAAGCAAATTTGATCCCAAAAGCCCAGCAAATGATAAAATAGCCTAACCCTGTGAGAAAGCTGACGAAAAACTTGACCTTCATATAAGTTACTATGGATGATTTTACCTGCTCAAAGCCCGAGAGCATACTTTGATCATTGTCGGTAGAACCCTCCTGCAGGTAATGGATGTATTGCTCATATTTGAGAATACCTCCAAGGAAACCGATAAGGTAAAGTGCGGTCATGAAAAATGTGCCGGTGAAATCGCCCAGTATGCCGGCAAATTGTCCTGATGATTTGATTAGCCAGTCGTAACTCATTATGCCTGAAATGACACCAACCAGATCCCCGGACTGAATGTCGACACCTGGCAGGCTATTGATCCAGACCAGTACCTCATCAAGCTTGATATGCACCTGATGAAGCAGGTAAGCCTTCTGCTTTATAATGTTGACCCCGGTGCGGTAAAACAACATGCCCAGGAGCCATAATATACCAAGGCTGCTCACCGAGACTACAGTAAGGCTAAGCGCAAATGGCCATCTTTTACTTTCAAACCATGATAAAACAGGTTGTAGAAGTATGGCTATAAAAAGTGCCAGGGCCAATGGAATGAGTAAAGAGGATAACACTGAAAGAAGATAAACTAATAAAAACGCCAGCAATACGGATAAAATGTTCTTGATCTTCTTAATGTCTTTCTCCATGAGGTCAATTTTACATTTGAAGCAAGAAAGATAGCATTTAATTGAGAAAATTTGAATAAATAGGAAGTTATATGAGTTGTGATGCTGGTCTGTAAATGCTGCTATGAGTACTTGTGAATAACAACAAAGAAGGCTGGAAGGGGATTAGTGATTAACCCTGCTTGATCCGTGGTTTGTAGCAGATAATAAAAAAGTATTGCCATGCAGCACAATGGCCGCATGGCAATTTTTAGAAGATTATACTTAAGCTTCGCACTCAGGACCTACCAAAGTAGGCTCAAGGCAGGTTCCGCCTCTTAGCACGTTTTGGTTTTTAACTGATGTTACGAAACTCTTCACTTGTAACGCTTTCAAAGTTGCCTTTTTCTTTTTGCTGTTTTTCATTGGTTTTAGCATTTAATTTGGTTTTCCCTACTCTATTTACAATGTAAGGCTTTTCGGGTTATCGCCTTTTTTGATCAAAAATTATGGAGTCCAGCACCAGTTTACTGATTCAACGCATGTCTTGGGCTGAGTTTTGAAGTAGGGGCAGTCTACATTAAAAGTAGGGGCTGCACCACCGCGTACCTCTTTCATAGAGGTTACGAAGCTCTTCACTTTCAAGTCATTAATTTTAAACTTTTTCTTATCTCTCATAATCGTTGAGGTTTGTGTGTTGCTAAATTAGGCGATCTAAAAAGTTATGAACTATGAGATTGACCGGGAAAATTACGCATATGACTTTAAAGGTCAATTTCAATTGTAATTGTTAGATAAATTGATTGGGTAGGATGATTTCTTGATATATTTTAGTTTTAAGATGTTTGAACATGTTTTTTTGTCATGTAAGTTTTGGTTGAAATATTAAACTTATTGAGCTTTTATGAATTAATACATGCAGTTTGGCTGCTAAGGAATAACTGATTTTATTCTGACAATTAGTTGATTGCTATTGTCAATGCAGGTGTATGTATCCATTGTTCACTCTTATAAATTATGTGACATTTTTTTATGTATTACATATTTCAATTTTGAAACACTGGGTATAAAATGCGCGAATAATTTTGGGTCAAGCTAAAAATCTCTGGAGCAAACGGATCGGGAAATAAAACAATTCAATGTGAAGTTTGCCATTGAAAATCAGTAAATCGCACTCTATTGACGTTTTATGTCAGTTGTAAACTGCTATTAACAACTGTCTGGCAAGCGCAGAGGTGAAAAGTTAATGTTTCCCAGAAATTCCGCATGATCTTGATTTTGATAAACTTTGCAGTACCGGTGATGATGAAGTAATTATAGACTGAAAGTGGCGAAGTTAAATTTTTGAATAGTTTTGAATTTTAAACATGGCTTTTATGCAGGGTAGAGAATTGTTTTCCGGGATCAGGGTTATTGAATTGGCGTCAGTATTGGCCGGCCCGAGTGTAGGGCAGTTTTTCGCAGAACTGGGAGCGGAAGTGATAAAGATAGAAAACCCTGGGAACCATGGAGATGTTACACGCACATGGAAGCTCAGAGATGAGGTGGGAGGGGATATTTCAGCTTACTTTGCCAGCATTAACTGGGGCAAAAAATCTATGGCGTTGGATATATCCGGTAAACAAGGCCTGGAGATCTTGCACAAATTATTGCCCAAAACAGACATAGTGATAGCGAGCTATAAGCCGGGAGATGCAGAAAAGCTTGGTGTTGATTATCAATCGCTGAAAAAAATAAAAAAAGACCTGCTCTATGGTAAAATTACTGGCTACGGCGAAGGCAATCCTAAAGTGGGCTATGATGCTATCATCCAGGCAGAGGCAGGTTTTATGTCTATGAATGGTGAGCAGGGAGGGAGACCAGTAAAAATGCCCGTGGCACTGATGGATATTCTTGCCGGCCATCATCTCAAAGAAGCCCTACTTTTGGCATACATTCATAAGCTAAAAACCAGGGAGGGTAGTGAGGTTTCGGTTTCACTAATAGAGGCGGCTGTAGCTTCTCTGGCAAACCAGGGTACGAATTGGTTAATGGCTGGCAAAGTCCCGTCTAGGCAGGGGTCTTCACATCCTAATATTGCTCCTTATGGAGATATTTTTTCGTCAAAAGACCAGCGAGAAATCATACTTGCAGTGGGTACAGACAGGCAGTTTTCTTTTTTGTGTAAATGTTTGAACTTAAATGATTTACCTCTAAGTGAGGCTTATAAGAATAACAGCGCAAGAGTCAGGAACAGGCAGGCGCTGTATGAGCTTTTGCAGTCTGCAATATCTCAACGAGAATCGGGTAACCTGTTGGAGCAATTGAACAAATTGAAAGTGCCGGTAGGTGTGGTGCAGAGTGTGAAGGAAGCCGTGCAGATGGAGGAAGTAAGATCATTGTCTCTTGAGCAGAGCGGAGCACGAGGTATTGCAACCTTTGCAGCACATTTTTCCGGAGAAAAAGAAAAAAATCCCCACCTTTCCCCACCGCCTCATTTTGGGGCTCACACCCATGAGATCCTAACTTCTGAACTGTGTATGACAGATGATGAGATTCAAAGATTGAAGAATTTGTCAATAGTAGCATGACGGTATGTGTGGTGTAAGCTGGATTTTTGGGGAAATAATAGCATTCTTGATTCTGTATCGACAGGCGTTTGTTAATAAAAATCAGCAAAAGCTGTGAGAATACCGGAACAAGCGTAAAACCTGTGGAGTAAATAGATTGGAAAGTAAAGCAAGTAATGTGAAACTTGCCACTGAAAATCAGTAAACCGTGCTTATTGTTATATTATACGAGTTTGTCGATTGCTTTTGCCGATTGCTATTAACAACTGTCTGTCAGCAAAGAGGTAAAAATTTAGGCTCTCCCCAGAAATTCCGCTTGACCAGAATACCCAGCCTATTACAGCAATAGGCGTAGGTAACCATTTCTGCTTCATGTTACATGCACTATTTTTTCGTCTCCGTTTATTTCACAGATTTTTTAATTTCATCCATTAGCGCTCCTACGAAGTAAGAATCCTGGCGTTGAGTGGTATTTTCTCCCACTTTTGGGAAGTATTGGAAAAATTCCCCCACTTTCTCCCACCATTTTGTAATAGTTCTATACGCTAATGTTGAAGAAATTTATGCACGCATTGAGATATGTTCAAATGTTCTATTTTTCTTAAAATCAGGGATTTATGTGGTTTTT
>NZ_SMLW01000642.1:5647-33315 GCF_009711405.1 Fulvivirga kasyanovii
CTATTACAGTCATTTTTCACGGGTGGGAAGTTATGGTTTTTATGGATAAATGCTACCTTCGCGTAAGAAAAATGTAAAAAAGTGGTGGAAAGTGGTAAAAAGTGGTGGAAAATGTCAAATATTTTTCTATGTTTGTTTATTAGAATCAGAGCATTAGCACCACAATGGCATTTTTCACTAGTGAATATGAATGCAAGATCGATGCAAAGGGCAGACTTGTACTGCCGGCAAAGATCAAAGCAAACTTACCAGAGTCGTCTGGTAACGAGCTCGTTGTGAGGCGTGGTTTTGAGCCTTGTCTGATTCTATACCCCATGGTAGAATTCAAAAAGATCTACTCAAAAATTGCCGGGCTTAATGAATTCAATGAAGAATACAGAAAGCTTCAGCGTAATTTCTTCCGGGGTAGTTCTGTAGTTGAACTTGATAATACTGGTAGGTTTCTTATACCTAAACTGATGCTGAGCTATGCCGGACTAGGCAAAGATGCTGTGGTGGTCGGTATGGGTAATAAAGTGGAGATCTGGGACCCGGTGAAATATGAAGAACATCTGATCAGTGATCCTGATGAGTTTTCAAAGCTGGCCCAGAAGTATCTGGATGAATAGTAGTTGCTAAGGCCGGTGTTTTGCCGGCGTCAAATTATAAATGCTAAAGGTGGAAAGGTAAGTATGTTCCAAATGGTAAGTAAGCTTAATGTCTGAATCTAATAGCAACTATCATCAGCCAGTGATGCTGAAAGAATGCATCGAAGGATTGGAAATCAAGCCGGACGGAATTTATGTAGACCTGACTTTTGGTGGCGGCGGCCACTCGCGGGCTATACTGGAAAAATTAAAAGATGGCCATTTGTACGCATTCGATCAGGATCAGGATGCTAAAGCAAATGCAGAGCAAATAAAAAATAGTTCTTTCACATTTATAGAAGGCAATTTCCGGTACCTGAAAAGGTATCTCAAAATGTACGGTGTAAAAGCAGTTGACGGTATCCTTGGCGATCTGGGTATTTCATCCCATCAGATTGACGACGCACAAAGAGGCTTTTCAACGCGGTTTGACGCTGAGCTCGACATGCGTATGGACCAGTCAGCTTCCAAAACTGCCCGTCAGGTCGTGAATGAGTATAGTGAGGAAGACCTGCATAGGATATTAGGCATGTATGGTGAAGTGCGCAATGCCAGGACTTTGGCCAAAGCAATAGTTGCCGCACGGATCAATGCAGAGATCAGGACCATTGAAGACTTGAAGCGGATACTGAATAAGTATGTGAAGCGTGGTAAGGAGAACAGGTATTATGCCCAGGTTTTTCAGGCCATCAGAATTGAGGTGAACGATGAGCTGAAAGCTTTGGAGGATGTGTTGGAGCAAGGCAGTGAAATGCTTGCCCCGGAAGGACGCCTGGTAATCATGTCGTACCATTCCCTGGAAGACAGGCTGGTGAAGAATTACATTATGAAAGGAAAGGTTAGCGGCGATGTGGAAAAGGATTTTTATGGTAATGTGATAAAGCCTCTGGAGGCGGTGACCCGAAAACCGTTGACAGCTTCGGAGGAAGAGTTGAAAGTAAATAACAGGGCACGTAGTGCCAAATTGAGGATAGCTAAGAAATTATAGATATGGCTACAAACAGTTACAGGATCAATGAAAAGCAAAGCTCAAGAGGCAGCATATTTTCCAGGTTGGAAAGCCTGGTGCGTATTGATGCTGCTTTTGCTCACGGGCTGCCGGTAAAATACCTGCCGCACATTCTTTTTGTAACGGCTATAGGTATATTCTATATCGGCAATAACCATTACGCTGAAAAGAACATTAGAAAGATTGACCGTCTCAAAGATCAGGTAGAAGACCTGAGAGCGGATTACACTACACTTAAGGCTGACTACATGTATGCAAGCAAGCAGTCGGAAGTGGCAAAAAACGTGAAAAAACTAGGAATAACAGAAAGTTTACAACCACCTGAAAAAATTGTGATAAAGAAGTAAGTGAATATTAAGAAGTCCATATTACTCAGAGTCAGGATAGCATTTTTGCTGGTAACCCTCTTTGCCGTTGCCATAGTGGTGAAGGTGGGCAAGATCCAGTTTGCCGAGGGAGAAAAATGGCAGGAGATCGCTGACCAGACCAATGTCAAGTATATGACGGTAAAGGCCACCCGTGGGAATATATATTCCGATAATGGGAGCCTTCTCGCTACTTCATTGCCTTTTTACAAAGTGGGCTTTGATGCTACCATTGCTTCTGATGAAGTGTTCAATGCTGGTGTCGACTCGTTAGCCTTGCTTCTATCGAGGTATTTTAAAGACCAGTCGAAGGAAGCTTATAAGAGGAAGCTTAAGAATGCGCGGGCTTCCGGGAAGCAGTACATCGTCATCAACCGGGAGCAGGTCGGGTATCAGGGAAAAAAGCAAATGTCCACCTGGCCGATATTTCGCCATGGCAGATTAGGAGGAGGTGTAATTTTTAATAAGGTCGACAAACGGTTCAGACCTTTTTCTAATTTAAGCAGGCGTACCATTGGTTTCATTAATGAAAACAACAGAGGTGCAGGCCTGGAGTATAGCTTTAACGATAAACTGGCAGGTAAAGACGGTGAGGCACTGTATCAGAAAATGGCAGGCGGTACCTGGAAGCCGGTTTTTGATGGCTCGGAAGTAAAGACTGAGAATGGTTTTGATATAGAAACCACAATAGATATCAACCTGCAGGATGTAAGTGAGACGGCACTGTTGAGGGCATTGGAATACCACGAAGCTGATTATGGAGTTGTGGCCGTGATGGAAGTGAGTACAGGGGAAATCAAAGCGATATCCAACCTGAGCAGAAATAGCAACGGATATTATTATGAAAGATACAATTATGCCGTAGGTGGGTTAAGAGAGCCAGGTTCTACATTCAAGCTGGCCACTATGATCGCCCTTTTAGAGGATACAAATATGAGCCTGAATGACAGTATTGACACAGGAGATGGAAAATATAAGTTTTATAAAGACACAGTAACCGACCATGAAGAAGGAGGCTACGGTACAATAACGGTTCGTGAGGCTTTTGAAAAATCTTCAAATGTGGCCATGGCTAAGCTGGTGGATAAATATTTTGGATTAAAGCCGGAAAGATTCCTGCAGTATATCGATAATCTGGAATTGTCAAAACCACTAGGGTTGCAGATCAAAGGAGAGGGTATTCCGAAGATCAAAAGACCAACCGATAAAGGGTGGAGCGGAATTACGTTGCCATGGATGGCTTATGGCTATGGTCTGGAGCTAACGCCGTTGCAGTCGTTGGCTTTGTACAATGCTGTAGCCAATAATGGTAAAATGATAAAGCCCATTATCGTGAAAAAAGTGAGAAGGGCTGATAAGGTTTTGGAAGAATACAATACCGTGGTGCTGAACAAAAAGATATGTTCAGATGAAACGCTGGCAAAAGTAAGAGTGATGCTTGAAGGTGTTGTGGAGCGTGGAACAGCCAATAACATTAAAAACAGTCATTACAAAATTGCTGGAAAGACAGGAACTGCCCAGATTTTCGAAAATGGCCGGTATATGAAGAGGTATATCACTTCTTTTGCCGGCTATTTCCCTGCCGACAATCCAAGGTACAGCGCTATTGTGCTGATCAAAAACCCTAAAGGATGGAGACAGTATGGCAGTAATGTGGCGGCACCGGTTTTTAAAGAAATAGCGGACAACATTTATAGCCGTGATATAGATATGCATAGTCCGATGACTGAGGAGTACGTGGCAGAGGCCGGTGTGTTTCCTGTAATAAGATCAGGAAGCCATGAAGATCTGCAACTGATATGCAATGAACTGGGCATCTCCAACCACGGTGCGGGTGACCAGGATTGGGTAACAACAGAGCGTTTTGGTAATGCTATAAAATGGAAAGATAATAAAGTAGATCCGCAGATTGTTCCGGACGTAACTGGTATGACGTTGCGTGATGCCATTTATCTGCTGGAGGGATGCGGGCTCCGGGTAAATATTAACGGTACGGGGCGGGTTTCCCGGCAGTCGCAGGCGCCGGGTACCAAAGCACTGAAAGGGAGTGAAATAAAAATTGAATTGAGTTGATGGCGGTATTGAAAGATATATTATACAAAACTTCCCTGGTCTCTACCTCTGGTAGCATGGACAGGGAAATTTCGTATATAGCTTTTGATTCCCGGAAGGTGACGAAAGGTACGCTCTTTATTGCGGTTAAAGGTACCCAGGCAGATGGCCATGAGTATATCATACAGGCTGTAAAAGCCGGAGCAGTAGCAGTGGTTTGTGAGAAGCTGCCCGATGAGATCTCTGATGATGTTACCTATGTGGCGGTAAAGGACAGCAGCCGCGCTTTGGGCTGGATTGCCTCTAATTTCTATGGTAACCCGTCATCAAAGCTCAAACTGGTTGGCGTTACCGGCACTAACGGAAAAACTACCGTCGCAACATTGCTGTATAACCTGTTCAGGAAGATGGGGCATAAGGCCGGGCTTCTTTCTACGGTTGTCAATAAAATTAATGATGAGGAAATTCCAGCCTCCCATACTACCCCTGATGCTATCAGGCTTAATGAGTTGCTGGATGAAATGGTGAGAAAGGGGTGTGAATATGCTTTCATGGAAGTAAGCTCCCATGCGATACAGCAGGAGCGAGTGGCAGGCCAGCAGTTTGCCGGAGCAGCATTCACCAATATATCCCATGATCACCTGGATTATCATAAGACATTTGATGCCTACATCAATGCCAAAAAGAAGCTGTTCGACGAGTTGACTGCCGAAAGTTTTGCCCTGGTGAATGTGGATGACAAGAGGGGCCGGATCATGTTGCAGAATACAAAGGCCTCGAAAAATACATATGCCTTGCGCAGTGTAGCTGAATTTAAAGGAAAACTTATCTCCAATACCCTGCAAGGTATAGAAATGGAGATTGATAATAAAAATGTATGGTTCAGGCTGATAGGCGATTTTAATGCCTATAACCTGCTGACAGTTTATGGCGTGGCTGTATTGCTTGGCAAGGAGGCTGACGAGGTGCTGACCCAGCTTTCTTTGTTGGATGGCGCTCCTGGCAGGTTTGAGCAGGTGGTGAATAATTCAAGCGTAACCGCAATTGTGGATTATGCACATACACCGGATGCATTAAAAAATGTGCTGGAAACGATAGCGGAGTTCAGGGCTGAGGCCAAGCAGGTTATCACCGTAGTGGGATGCGGGGGAAACAGGGACAAAGGCAAGAGGCCGCTGATGGCTTCCATAGCCTGTAAATGGAGCGACAAAGTGATATTGACTTCGGACAACCCTCGTGACGAGGACCCACTGGAGATTATAAAGGATATGCAGGCCGGTGTAAGCCCGGCTGACTATAAAAAGACAGTTGTGTTAGCAGACAGAGAAGAAGCCATTAAAACGGCCTGCCTGCTGGCTGATAATAACGATATAATACTTGTAGCTGGTAAGGGACATGAAACTTATCAGGAAATAAAGGGAGTAAAACATCCTTTTGATGATAAAGAAGTACTTGGAAGAATGTTAAACCTGTTTGCCAAAGAATAGATAGATGCTGTATTACTTTTTTGATTATCTGCAGAGAGAATTTGACCTGATAGGAGCCGGTGTATTTCAATACATCTCGTTCCGCGCGGGTATGGCTGCTGTTATCTCGCTGCTGATAACTATCATGTTTGGCAAAAAGCTTATCAACTTCCTGAGAAAGAAACAGGTAGGAGAGAGTGTTCGTGACCTTGGCCTTGAAGGGCAAATGGAAAAGAAAGGTACACCTACCATGGGTGGGCTGATCATTTTGAGTGGTATACTCGTGCCTGTCCTTTTATTTGCCAAGCTGGACAATGTGTACGTGATCCTGCTCATAGTAGCCACCATCTGGCTTGGCCTGATAGGGTTTCTGGACGACTATATCAAAGTCTTCAAGAAAAATAAGGAAGGTCTTGCCGGCAGGTTTAAGGTGGTAGGGCAAATTGGTATAGGACTTATTGTAGGGCTTACGCTGTACTTCCATGACGATGTAGTGGTGAGGGAGTACTCTGATACCGCCGTTATCGAGAATAATGAAGTAATAAGAGAATACGAAGATGTAAAGTCAACCAAAACAACGGTCCCGTTTTTTAAGGACAACGAGCTGGACTACGACGGCATCATACCTTTTGGCCATGATTATACCTGGATCATGTATGTGCTGATCGTGATCTTCATTATTACAGCAGTTTCTAACGGAGCCAACATTACAGACGGTATTGATGGACTGGCGGCAGGTACTTCGGCAATTATCGGTCTTACCCTGGCCATTTTTGCTTACTTATCAGGTCGTGTGGACTTTAGCGATTACCTGAACATTTTGCACATCCCCAACCTGAGTGAAGTGGTGATATTCTGTACCGCTTTCGTGGGGGCATGTTGTGGCTTCCTGTGGTACAACTCCTATCCCGCCCAGGTTTTTATGGGCGATACGGGCAGTTTGTCACTTGGGGGTATTATAGCCGTGTTGGCACTGGTGGTCAGAAAAGAGCTTATGATACCGCTTTTGTGCGGAATATTCCTGATAGAAAATATGTCGGTGATCCTGCAGGTATCATACTTTAAGTATACCAAAAAGAAATATGGTGAAGGCAGAAGGATATTTTTAATGTCCCCGCTGCACCATCACTATCAAAAAAAGAATTTACACGAATCCAAGATCGTGACCCGGTTTTGGATTGTAGGAATATTACTGGCGATTTTGACTTTGGCAACATTAAAACTGAGATGATTTGATAACCTTAAACTGAAAGGAAATGATAAATATATGTGACATCTATACGGCTATTTTCAGTGCAATCAGAAAGCAGGTGAGGATGATGGTTGGGAGAGGCGTTGCATATGTTAACAGTAAATTCAGCTTAGGCAATATAAACAGGCAGATACAGATAGAATGGTGAGTAGAAAAGTGACCATATTAGGCGCAGGCGAAAGCGGAACAGGGGCAGCACTGCTTGCGAAGAGCAAGGGGTACGATGTTTTTGTTTCTGACTTCGGGAAGATCAAGGACAGCTACAAAAAGGAGCTGACTGATGCTGGTATTGCCTATGAAGAAGGTAAACACTCTACTGATATCATTTTTGAGTCAAGCCTGATCATCAAAAGTCCCGGGATTTCCGAAAAGGCAGATATTATAAAAAAGGCTCAGGCTAAGAATATCCAGTTTATTGATGAAATAGAATTTGCCGCACAATATACTACGGCAAAGATTATAGCTATTACGGGCACAAATGGTAAGACTACCACTACTTTGCTTACTTACCACCTGTTGAAAGAGGCAGGGTTGAATGTAGGTCTGGCAGGTAATGTAGGGCAAAGTCTGGCCAAGCAAATTGTAGAAGACAAGTACGATTACTATGTGGTGGAGATGAGCAGTTTCCAACTTGACGGTACGGTGTATTTCAAGCCGTTTATTGGAGTGTTGCTCAACATTACACCTGACCATATGGACCGTTATGATTACAAACTGTCCAACTATGTTGATTCCAAATTCCAGTTGGTAAGCAACATGGCTGAGGATGACCACTTCATTTACTATACCGATAATGTACTGATACAGGAAGGTGTGGGTAAGCGATCGATTAAAGCACAATTACACCCGGTATCGCTGAAAGAAGGCGTAGCTGTCAGTACGGTAAATGGTGAAATGGTGTTTGAAGGTGGATTTAAAGTGGACCAGCAGGATACCGTGCTGAGAGGTGAGCATAATGCTATCAATATGATGGCGGCCATTTCGGCTGCCAGGATTTTGGGTGTGGATGAAGAAAGCATAAGGCAAAGCCTGAAAACTTTTAAGAACGCACCACACCGCATGGAGTATGTAGCTACCATCAATAATGTGGACTTCGTCAATGATTCGAAGGCTACCAATGTAGATGCAGTGAAATATGCGCTGGATAGCTTCAACACGCCGTTGGTGTGGATAGCCGGAGGTATTGACAAAGGCAATGACTACAGCCTCGTGATGGAGTCGGTAAATGCCAAGGTAAAGGCACTGGTTTGTTTGGGAAAAGATAACAGCAAGTTGAGAGACGCTTTCCATGAGCAGATCATCAATTTACTGGAAACTGACAATATTAAAGATGCTGTAAGGTCAGCATTAGGATACGCCGAGGCACATGACGTAGTGCTGCTGTCCCCGGCGTGCGCAAGTTTCGACTTGTTTAAGAACTATGAAGACAGAGGTGATCAGTTTAAGCAGGCAGTGCTTGAGCTGAAACAAGAGTTTGAAAGTAAAGCTTTGAAGCAATGAAAAAGATAAAGACATGGGTAGATGAGCATCTGCACGGCGATCCGGTGATCTGGGCCGTGGTCTTTGCTTTG
Source organism: Fulvivirga kasyanovii (assembly GCF_009711405.1). GTDB lineage: Bacteria > Bacteroidota > Bacteroidia > Cytophagales > Cyclobacteriaceae > Fulvivirga > Fulvivirga kasyanovii. The sequence continues at coordinate 13,989 of NZ_SMLW01000642.1, forward strand.
TCACTGATCAGTATACTGGTGGTGTATAGCGCCACAGGTACGCTTGCTTTTAAGCGAATGAGTAATCCTGAAACCTATTTATTCAAGCACACCATGCTTATTGGTGTTGGTCTGCTTGCCATGTGGTTTGCCCACAGGGTTGATTACAGGTATTACTCCAGGATTTCAAGGCTGGCATTATGGGTGAGTGTACCATTGCTCATCTATACATTTACCAATGGTATGAGCCTTAACGATGCCTCCCGATGGATAATGGTGCCTGTGATCAACGCATCGTTTCAGCCTTCGGATCTGGCGAGTTTGGCATTAATTACCAGTTTGGCCAGTATGCTGTCCAAGCGCCAGCAGAATATTGCTGATTTTAAGGAATCACTGATCCCGATACTGATCTGGTGTGGTGTGATTTGCGGTCTGATTGCTTTGACGAACCTGTCATCAGCCATCCTGCTGTTCCTTACCTGCATGCTGATCATGTTTATCGGTCGTGTGCCGGTGAAGTATCTGGCGATGTTGGTATTCGTGGGGGCACTGTCAGGTGTTGCGGCGTTGAAATTTGGAGAAAGGGCTGAGACAGCTAAAAGTCGTATAGAGGCTTTTGTGGAAGGTAAAGAGCTACCATTCCAGGCGAAACAGGCCAGGATAGCCGTAGCTACAGGCGGAGTTACTGGCAAGGGACCGGGACAAAGTCAGCAGAGAAACATACTGCCGCATCCGTATTCGGATTTCGTTTACGCGATCATCATAGAAGAGTACGGCATGATAGGAGGGATTGTAGTACTGGGTCTTTACCTCGTTCTGCTATCACGGGGCATGAAAGGAGTTATTAACAGCGAAAGGGCATTTGGAGGCTTGTTGTCGGCAGGTTTAAGCTTTGCCCTGGTACTGCAGGCCATGGTAAATATGGGAGTAGTTGTAGGGCTTGGGCCGGTTACCGGTTTACCATTGCCTATGGTAAGTATGGGAGGTACCTCCTTGCTATTTACCGGTCTGTCGATAGGAATAATATTAAGTGTAAGCCGCGGTGAAGTAGATAAAAACTGGACAGGCAGCACAAGTAAAGAAGTTAGAAATATGGCTAGAGCATAGCATGAAGTGAGCCGGAACTAAGAACTGTAAACTAAGAATAGAAAACTGAGAATTGAAAACTGAACGACCATATCGATTTATCATTAGCGGCGGGGGTACCGGTGGACACATTTATCCGGCCATAGCTATAGCTAATGAGATAAAAAGCCGATTTGGTGATGTTCAGATCCTTTTTGTGGGAGCGAAGGGTAAAATGGAGATGAAAAAAGTTCCTGAATCCGGTTACAGGATCATTGGGCTGTGGATCAGCGGTTTTCAAAGGCGGATATCTATAGACAACCTGTACTTTCCGTTCAAGGTTATGTTCAGCTATGTGGCAGCCAACAGGATAATTAAAAGGTTTAAACCCGATGCGGTGATTGGGGTAGGCGGATATGCCAGCGGGCCGATAATGCTGGCCGCAACCGGTAAAAGGGTGCCATCCATGATCCAGGAGCAAAACTCCTATGCAGGGCTGACCAATAAGCGGTTAGGGAAAAAGGTTCAAAAAATATGTGTGGCATACGAACACATGGAGCGGTATTTCCCTAAGGAAAAGATAGTGATTACAGGGAACCCTGTAAGGAAAGATATACTGAATGTTGGAGAAAAGAGAGAGCAGGCTATCAAGCATTTTAACCTGGACTCAAAGAAAAAGACGCTGCTGATTTTAGGAGGCAGCCTGGGGGCAAGGACGATCAATAATAGCATCATCAAGCACTTGCAGGAGGTTATAGATGCAGATGTGCAATTGCTTTGGCAGACAGGCAAGTTTTATTACGAAGAGATGGTGTCGAAAGCAAAGAACCTGAATCTTGATAACGTCAGGATACTTGAATTTATCAGGGAAATGGATCTGGCCTATGCCGCGGCTGATGTGGTTGTTTCCAGGGCAGGGGCATTGTCCATCTCGGAGCTTTGCCTCGTCGGCAAGCCGGTGATCTTTGTTCCTTCTCCCAACGTGGCAGAGGACCACCAGACCAAGAATGCAAAGGCACTGATAGATAAAAATGCCGCTGCACTGGTGAAAGACGTGGTGGCAGAGCAAAAGCTTGTGAGTGAAGCGCTGTCATTGCTCAAGGATGAAAAGAGAAAGGCCGAATTGGCTGAAAATATTAAGCAATTGGCGAAGCCCAATGCAACGGAAGATATTGTAAATGAATTGATGACTATAATAAAGTGACGCTGAAAAATTACCATAGTGTGTATTTTCTTGGGATCGGAGGGATCGGTATGAGTGCCCTTGCCAGGTGGTTTAATGAAAACAACTACTACGTGGCAGGCTATGACCGTACCAGTACGGAACTAACCCGGCAGCTCGAGGCTGAGAATATTTATATACACTATCAGGATGGCGTTGATTTTATTCCCAAAAAGATAAAAGAGGATAAGGAAGGTGTGCTGATCGTTTATACACCCGCCATACCTAAAGGGCATCTGGAGTTTAATTACCTCAAAGACAACGGGTATGTGCTGCAGAAAAGGTCTCAGGTATTGGGTATGATCTCAGTCGGTTTTCATACCGTTGCTGTAGCGGGCACGCATGGCAAGACCACTACCTCTTCCATGGTGGCACATTTGCTGAAATCGGCCGGGCGCGACATCACTGCTTTTCTGGGAGGTATCGCCACTAATTATGGTTCCAATTTCATTGCCAACGAGCGGGTGACACCTGAAACGGTAGCAGTTGTGGAGGCGGATGAGTTTGACAGGTCATTCCTGGCACTAAATCCTGATATCGCCGTGGTTACGGCATCAGATGCCGACCATCTGGATATTTATGGAGATAAATCGAGCCTTGAAACTTCATTTAAGGAGTTTATTGGGAAGATAAAGACCAATGGTAAACTATTTATAAACGAGAAAATAGCAAAAGAACTAACGGCAGACTATAAAGGAACAGTCTGCACGTATGGAATAAACCGGGGGCATTTTTTTGCCAGCAACATTACCATGAAAAATGGGTTTTTTGAATTCGATTATTCGGACGAGAGGCACAAGATTGAGCGACTAAGATTAGGCGTCCCCGGTTTTCATAATGTAGAAAACGCTACAGTGGCTATAGCTATAGCATTGGATCTGCTTTTAAGCCCTGAGGAAGTGAGGGAAGGTATAGATAGTTACATGGGTGTTAAAAGGCGGTTCGAATATTTACTCAGAGGCCGGGATACTGTTTTGGTTGATGATTATGCTCATCACCCCGTAGAGATCGAGGCTTTTTTGAGGTCCCTGAGGGCATTGTACCCCGAGAGAAAGATTACGGCTATTTTCCAGCCACACCTTTACTCACGAACCAGGGATTTTGCCGATGGGTTTGCTGAAAGCCTGAGTCTGGCTGATGAAGTAATACTGCTGGATATATATCCGGCACGGGAGGAGCCCATAGAGGGTGTGACGTCCGAAATTATTTTTAAAAATATTTCGGTAGACCAGAAGGTACAGTGTTCCAAAGGAGAGTTGCTGGATTACCTGAAAGACAGAGAGTTGGATGTGGTAGCAACGATTGGTGCAGGAGATATAGACCAGATGGTGCTGCCGGTTAGGGATTTATTAAAGAACAGATATCATGTTTAAGAAACTGAGACTAAAGAAAGGAGTAAAAGTGTTGCTGGCTTCCCTTGGGTTGATATCTGTAATTGGGTTTACAGAGAGCAAGCAGAATGGGGAAACCTGTAAGGATGTTGTCATCAGGATTGATAACCAGCATGAAAATTATTTTGTCAATGAGCAGGATGTACTTTCATTGATGACCTCCGCGGGAGCGCATGTAGTGAAGGGAGCGAGTTTTAGAGACCTGAACCTGAAGGAAATTGAAGAAAGGGTGAAAAGCGACAGGTTTATAAAAAAAGCAGAGATCTATAAAGATTTGAAGGGCAATATGCTGGTCAACATAGCTTTGAGAAGGCCATTTGCACGCGTAGTGCAGAACAACGGACCCGATGCTTACATTGCTACTGACGGAGCTGTTTTGCCGGTATCGGATAAATTCTCCTCAAGAGTCGTGCTGATCACCGGGAAGTACGCCGGGCAATTGGTAAAGAACGACCTGATGGAAACTGATGAAGGCAAGAAGATCTTCGCCATGTTGAAGTTTATCAATGACGACGAGTTCTGGAAAGCCCAGATAGCCCAGATTGATATTGACAAAAAATTGAATATGACGCTTTACCCTCAGGTAACAAAGCAATATGTGGAGTTCGGACAACCTGAGGAGCTGGAAGAAAAGTTTAAAAAGCTTGAGATCTTCTATAAGCAAATACTACCCCAAAAAGGGTGGAACACTTATGACAGAGTGAATTTAATGTATGAAGGACAGATAATTGCAGAGTAGATGCAGTTGGGCAGTTTACAGTTCAATGTTCACAGTTAAGCAACTGGGAATTTTAAAAACAGTGAACTGAAAACTAAGAACAGTAAACAGTGAACGGTGAACAGAAAACTGAGAACCGTAAACAGAAAAAAGAAACAACCACTAACAAATAAATAGTTACAACCATGGAAAATGACAAAATAGTAGTCGGACTTGACATTGGTACCACGAAGATTTGCGCTATCGTGGGACGCAAGAACGAGTTTGGGAAGCTTGAAGTTCTTGGAATGGGCAAAGCGGAGTCAGATGGTGTTATCCGCGGTATAGTAACCAATATTGATAAAACGGTAAACGCGATTGAAAAGGCGGTAAGAGAGGCTGAGGATCAATCGGGCATCGATATCAGAGTAGTCAATGTAGGTATTGCCGGCCAACACATCAGAAGCTCTATCCATCATGGTAGCATCACCAGGACTTCAAATGACGATGAGATAACCATAGAAGATATAAACAGACTGAGCAATGATATGTACAGGATAGTGATCCCTCCCGGGAGTGAGATCATCCATGTTATGCCTCAGGACTATACAGTAGATTATGAAGATGGCATTAAAGACCCTGTAGGGATGTCGGGTGTGAAGCTGGAAGCAGATTTCCACGTGATCACTGCCCAGACGAATGCTATAAATAATATCAATAAATGCGTAAGGAGGGCAGGGCTTGAAATAGAGAACCTGATCCTTGAGCCTTTGGCATCAAGCCTGGCTGTATTGAGCGATGAAGAAAAAGAAGCAGGTATTTGTCTGATCGATATCGGTGGTGGTACTACAGACATTGCTATTTTCCATGACAACATCATAAGACATACTGCAGTGATACCTTTTGGCGGTAATATCATTACCTCCGACATTAAGCAAGGATGCATGGTAATGCAACATCAGGCAGAGCTGTTGAAGACAAAATTCGGTAAGGCGATTGCTGAGGAAGCCAGCCCGAACGAGATTGTCTCCATCCCTGGTATCAGAAACAGGGCGCCCAAGGAGATATCCATTAAAAACCTGGCACATATTATTGAGGCCAGAATGGAAGAGATCATTGAGTTGGCGCATACCGAGATTATCACTTCAGGCTTTGAAAACAGGCTTGCAGGTGGTATTGTGATCACCGGTGGCGGAGGCCAGCTAAGCGGCCTCAAGCAACTGGTAGAGTATATGACGGGAATGGACGCCAGGATAGGCTATCCTAATGAGCACCTGGGAAGAAGCAAAATGGATGCAGTTAAGAGTCCTATGTTTGCTACTTCTGTTGGCCTTGTGCTTTCAGGTTTCAGGGCGCTGGATGAGCGCGAAAACAGGTACAAGGAAGTAAGAGCGGCCAATAACAGGCCGGGAGCGAAGAAAAAGGAAACCGGCGGCGGTGATTTCTTTAGTAAGATCCTTAATAAAACAAAGGGATTGTTAATCGATGACTTGGACGGAAAAAACGAGTATTAACAATTCTGAATTAATTTTTGCAACCACTAAATTTTAAATAGCTATGTCTGAAAATGCATACAAATTCGATATTCCAAAGCACCACAAGTCGATCATCAAAGTGATCGGTGTGGGAGGCGGTGGAAGTAACGCTGTTAACCACATGTTTAACCAGGGCATCAAAGATGTAGAGTTTGTTGTTTGTAACACTGACTCTCAGGCTTTGAAAACCAGCGCTGTTCCGGGCAAGATCCAGATAGGCGTAAACCTTACCGAAGGACTGGGTGCCGGGGCTAATCCCGAAGTAGGTAAAAATGCTGCTTTGGAAAGTAAAGAAGAAATTAGGGACTTGCTGGGCAACGATACCAAAATGGTGTTCATCACTGCCGGTATGGGCGGAGGAACAGGTACAGGTGCTGCGCCGGTAATCGCCCGCATAGCCAAGGAAATGGATATACTTACTGTAGGTATAGTCACTGCTCCTTTTGGATTTGAAGGAAAAAAGAAAGCTACACAGGCTGAGATAGGCATTAATTCCCTGAAGGAGAATTGCGATACAGTGCTGGTAATACTTAATGATAAATTAAGAGAGATCCACGGCAATCTCTCTATAGGTAATGCCTTTGCACAGGCTGATAACGTATTGACAACAGCAGCTAAAGGCATTGCTGAGATCATAACCGTGGCAGGATACGTTAACGTTGACTTCCAGGATGTAAGAACGGTAATGCATAATGCCGGAGCGGCTGTAATGGGTTCTGCGGAAACTAAAGGAGAAAACAGGGCCAGAAAAGCGGCTGAAGAAGCACTGGCTTCACCATTGTTGGACAACAGGGATATCCTTGGTGCTCAAAAAATATTACTATCCATCATTTCAGGTGATCAGGCTGAATTGCAAATGGATGAGCTTACTGAAATTACCGAGTATATTCAGGAGCAGGCCGGTGATGATGCTGAGGTGATCTTCGGTCACGGTGTGGATCCTGACCTTGGGGATAGCATCAGAGTGACTGTAATCGCAACGGGGTTCGACCATGATGAGGCTTACCTGCCAGAAAGCAGGAGAAAAGAGAAGCAACAGGAGAAAGCACAGGAGCAGGAGCGAAAAGTGTATGATCTTGAAGCCAATAAGCAGATCAATATGTTTGCCAATGACAACTCTGTAAATAATACTCAGGGAGAGATTACCAAGAGGGATATTGATCAGCCATCTTCCAATACAAGCAATAATGGAACGGCATCAAACAACTCCCAGGAAAGAGGTTATTCCTTCACCAGCCCTGTAAATGCTACAGATGATGATGGTGATGACGGATTGTTCTCAGAGCTGGAAGAGGAATTTGAAATAGTGGATGAAAATGATTCCGATCAGCACATCAATGAGGATGGTATGATGGATATCATAAGCACCAAAGACAGGCTTCAGGAGAAGGCACAGGAAAGGCTGCAAAAACTGAAAGGTTTGAACAAGTCAGAAATGAATGCCAACGAATTCAAGGAAAAGCTGGATGTACCTGCTTATCTGAGAAGAGAAGTTCGTTTACAAAATGTGCCCCATTCATCTGAAGCACATGTATCTAAATATAACCTGAATGACGATAATCAGATTTTAGGTAACAATAGATTTCTACACGACAATGTAGATTAAGACTACTGATTGGCATTAGCAGCATAGAACCGGCTTACTCCAATTGTAGTGGTTGTTGGTTGTAATTTTTTCGGCCGGTGCTGTGATGCCATTTTTTAAACGTGAGACCTCCCGGTGCGTCCGGGAGGTTTTTTTAATGTTACTTCTCCCCAGACTGTCTCCTGACAGGGCTTTTTATTTGGATATTGTTTCCAGACATGTGCTTTAACATGTTCCTCCCCACCGGAATGTCCCCAGACAGGTTTTTACAGGATTCTTTTATTTGGATAAAAGGCCATTGTTTCTACTTGCCAGCGGATGTCTCTCGAAGAGGACTTCGTGGCAATTGATATACTCGACATCTTTTCATTGGCAAAAGAATTAAAGCCATTGGAAAATAAAAAAATCTCCAGTCATTCACGACCGGAGATTTAAACTTTGTATCTCTACCCCCAAGACCTGTCCCCCGACAGGTCTTTTACACAACACGTTTAGTTATTCCTGAAAGTATACTGCAAAGAAGCAGTGATCCATCTGCCCTCCTGAGGATAGGCAAAACGCGTGCTGCCCCCCTGATAGTATTTAGTATCAGCGATGTTCTTCACCCTCAGGTCCACCACCAGGTCGTTGAATTTTACATTTAGTCCGGTGTTGATGACAAACGCGGCATCCGTGTAGTGGTCAGGCACGCTGGAGTCCGATCCAAGTGCGGTGATTGGGGAAAACTGCGATGAGATATACTTTAGGCCAACGTTAAAAAATACCCTGTTTGAAAAATAATAAGTACCAATCACATTAGCAGCAAAAGAAGGGATATTCGCTATTTTCGAATCATCCACTTCATAATCCGTGGCATCTATCGCATGCTGATAGGTGGCATTTGCAAGTATATCCAGGTTGCCCACTTTTGTTCTTACCTGCTCTTCAATACCCCAACTGGTCAATGACCCTGCATTTCTGTATTTGGGGTCAGTGGCAGAAGCCTCGGGATCACGATATATAAAATCAGTCAGCGACTGATAGAAGAAGTTGATGTTGTTGTAAACCTTTGAAGAAAATAACCTTGAATCCAGCGTTAACTGCAAGGCCTGCAAGTTTTCAGGAAGCAGGTCCCTTGAGCCTGAATAGGAGGGAAGGCTATTGTATCTGTACCAGTAAGGGGCATCTACAAAAGATTTGGAGTAAGAAAGCCTTACATTGTGCGATGAACTTGCCTCATAAACGAGCGCCACCCTGGGACTCAGGGCATCCACATTATCACCTTCATGTCGGTTTTTAATGTCGTAGCGGAAACCGGCATTGACCAGAAGGTCATCAGTAAGGTTGTGCTTCCATTGCGTAAAGCCTGAATATATGATTTCTTCACCTTCCTCCATTAAAGGAGTGGCCGTGTCTAAAAAGGTATCCAACACACCTGTCCCATTGGCCGAAGTGGCGAGGAAGCTGTCATATACATTCATCCAGTCTACCTGCGTACCTACCAGTACATTTCCTTTAGGGTAGTGAAATGTAAATTGAGCTATACCACCCAGGTCGCGATCCCACCAGGCCACTACAGAATTGACGCGGTTAACGGGAGATGCTATCAGATGGCCCAAAACCTTAGTGTTATCGCCATAAAGATCCAGCTTAAAATCTACCGATTTAGAGAAAGTGTTGGTGTAGCCCACTTTTACACGCCTCATTTCCTGTCCCAGTCCTGGCTCTTCGCCAAAGATGTCGTCAAAATCACCCTTGTTGTATATTTCACCGGTACCGCCACCGTCGCTGAAAGGCTGCTGTATTTTTCCCTTGGTCGTGTTAAAGAAAAAGTCGAATTTGCCCATTCTGGCTTGTACACCAATGTCATAATTACCTTGTACAGCCCCAAGGTAGGCCACGCCGTCCTCGGTAGTTGCCGAACTGTAGTCATCTGCCGCAGCAATATCCCTCTTTTCGCCATCTGCTGCATAATGATACCCCCAGGCGAGGATGTCCTTTTCAACGCCAAGACCGGTACCGGCAACCCCTGAGATGTACTGTTGTCCATGGTTACCACTAGCCACTTTTACCTGCGTGCCATCCAACTCGGCTCCGCTGATAGTGATGATATTCACTACGGCAGTAAGGGAAACGTTACCATAAATAGAAGACCCTGGACCCCTCACCACTTCAATTTGTTTGATCTTGTCAAGGTTGATACTATAATCAGGGTTGGACATGGAGTAGGCCCGTGAGTTTAACCTGTGGCCGTTCACCATAAAAAGTATTTTTTGCTGGGCAGAGGCATATATACCTCGCATGCTTACATTCATTTCGTTGTGGTCTTCTACGGCGGTAAAGCCTGGCACATAAGTGGTCAATACCTCTTTGATATTTCGTGCCCCGATGGCATCGATCATTTCTCGGGTAACCACAGTCATAGGTACGGGTGTTTTAAGCATCGACTCCGACTGTAAAGAGGCTGTGGTAACCTCAATATTCATCAGCTCCTCCAGGGTCATATTGAAATATGTGCTGTCAATGTCCTGCGCGGTTACGCACACGGTAACCAGCAGACTTAAAGTAAGTAAGTAGATTTTTTTCATTTTGGGGTATGTTTTAGGAAAAAGGAAGACATCCTTTAAAAAAATATATTCCTGTAAGTTTAAAAATATTTTAACCCGTAACTTATAATAATGAAAGTTTAGAAACAAGCTTTAATCAGTAATTTTCTTTTTGGAGGTTTTTGTATGAATTATGTTATATAATCGAATTTATCTAAATATTTCACTGATGATATCTGGTATTTTAAAGTGATCATTTTGAGGCGGTTATGAAATAAATGATGGTCTGATGGTATAAAAAAAGCGCACTTGTTATAGTACGCTTTGAGTAGTTTCCATATTGAGGTTTTTCTATTATCCCTGCGCCTCAGGGCTTCCGAATACCTTTTCTATAATGCTGCTTCCCCAGGCATAGGGGTCTTGTCTTATTTTAGTCTCTTCATTACCAATCAGGTGAAACAGCCCGTCTATCGCTTTTTCAGTAGCATAGCCGTCAATAGTTTCGGGAAGTGAAGTATTTATGAAGTCACTCACCTTAACGGTGCCCAGCCCTGTATTGTATTCATAGTTGAGAAACCCGACAATGCTTGTGTATATTGTATTGGCCTTCGTCTGATCCAGTGCACTTTTTACATCAGGCTGGAAAGCCGTAAATAATGCCTGATTGGTCTTGGTATAGAAGTAGTGTGTTGCTGAAGTATCTGAACCCTGAAGGATTCCCAAAGCATCATCAAAGCTCATGCTTACAATGGCATCTCCGAATATCGGTAAAGCTTTATCCGCCGCCTTCTCTGCACCACGGTTCATCGCTACTATAAGCTCTTCAAAAGGATCGCTGCTAATGTTAGGATTAACAGCAATGTATGCATCCAGTATGGTGCTGTAAGGTACTTCAAGCACTCCGGGAATTACATTGATCTTGCCTGTTTCTATGGTGTTTTGTAACGATTTGACTTCGGGAGGCAATAATATTTTGATGATCTCATTTTTTAAATACCCGTCCACGGAAGAGGCAGTGGTTACAGAATTATTAAGGCCAACATCCAGGGCTTCTTTTAAGCCGGCAACGATCTCTCCGTTGGTAAGTCCGTTGTCAAGGTCTTCACATGAAAAGAAGAAAAAGAAGGATGAAAAAATGAAGATTTTGAAAAAATGTCTCATGTTGATAACAGTTTAAATAGTGGCTTTGTCAAATATAGTTTGAATTGGACGAATCAAAAACCATACCCAACAATATGGTTTAGCATTCGGGTACTTCTATATGCAGGTTAAACATAGCGAAGTAACCCGTAGTGCTTTATTTTATCAGCAACATGATTTATTAGGAATATCTTCGCGTTACCAAATAACCAGAAGAGCTTTTTCGCACCACCTGCACGTGAAGCTTATTGCAGAAAATCGATCCGTCAAATATTGAAAGAAAAAATTAGCGTCACCGAATTCAGCTTCTGCCCGCTATTCATAATACTCAAAAGCATCAATAATATCGAGGTAAACGCCATCAAAATTGGCATCCAGTATTTTTTTGAGATAAGAATCATCGTTGCCATAGATGACAGCCTGCCACTCAGGATGCCAGTACTTCACTTTATAATTGCCGGCCCAATCCGGGTTTTCCGCATCCAGCCACTCCGGCTTACTGGAGTCCCACTCAGCTTGCCAATAATAGCGGTAGTCTTCCGCCTCACCGATAGACATATAGCAAATCACCAGCCGCGTTCCTCCATTGGCTTTCGTTTTTAGCTGATCAATTTCTGAAGCGCTAAAAACAGTACCATCGGTAAAAAACAAGTCCATGATCAGGAGGTCGTAGTTTGTAGAGGTAACAGCATCAATAAAAGCAGCCTTGGTAGCAAATTTTTCAGGGTTGATCAGATAAAGGAAGTTTTGAGCCTGGTCCAGAGCAGAGATCACCTGCGCATTTTCATTGTGAATAGCAGCCGGATAAACAGGAATGTTGTCCAGTTCCCGGTGATCCGCAGCGAAGGATATATAGCCGTTGTTTTCGTTTTGGCTGTAAGAGTCATCCATGTTCGCCGGAGTGAAACAATAGTCTGTGGTAAGTATGGTATTACCCGCATTTTTTGAGACATCCAGAAAAGCCCTCAGGTACTCATTATCAACGGCCGGTGTTGCCTCATCATCATTGTCATACCCGTAAAACAGGTCCTCCTGTCCATTGCCGTCTATTGCCTCCAGGTATTCACTGCTGGGGCTACCATCTTCTTCTCCGTTGACCGTAACGAGTTCTATGCCATTTTGAGGGATAACGGCAAAGCCGGGATTGTTGGCTTTGGCATATTGGCTGATGCCTATAACATAGTTGCGCATTTCCTGTCGGTAGTCAACATCTGCTAATAATACATCTTCATCGTCATCACTGCTACATGCCAGGCACGATATGATAAGGAGTTGAATGAGTAAGGTACTTTTCATCTTTATTTTTCAATGCGTAACGCTTCTTGACCTGTTTTAATTGTTCAATGATAACAGCACCTCAAATTTATATCAAACAAGAGTAAGAAAGGGCCATCACATATGCATTATGATGGCCTTTCTATAAATTAATATTTGATGATCCTCGTTTGCTTTACTACCGAAGCATGGGTCAATACCTTTAGAATGTAAGCCCCGGAAGGTAAATCCTCCAGGTTGAACCGGTTTGACTGGTTGCTGACCAGTGCATAGGCCATAACCTTTTCACCTCTGAGGGTATAGATCTCCATAACGATGTTTTCCTCTTCAACACCTCTCAGGTCTATGGTAAGGAGGTCGGTTATTGGGTTAGGGAACACCGGGATGTCACGTTCTTTCAGTGGATCGATCTCTTCATCCGCAGTGTTTACAACATTTTCGTTTGAGGCCATACGTGCCGTAGCAGCGTCATTGGCATATTCGATCACCAGTTTCGGGGCCAGTCCGGAAGAGCCGTTGTAGCTCTCTGCCACCCTTCTTCCCGAACCGGTAATGATCAGGGATAGGGCATTTCCTGGGCTCCAGCCACTTCTGTTAACGATCTCCTGAATGACAGAGGAGATGTCTGTGGTTTTTTGATCTGCACCGGCAGCCCCTACGGTATTCCATGCGGGTGGGTTCCAGTTGGCCGAGGCAGAAGTTAAAGCCCTGTTCGAGATGTTGGCTGATGCTGATGAAAAAGCACTCGAATGGTCAGCATCTTCCCCGTAGATGGTCTTGGTGCCGGAGTCATTGGCGGTTTCATCTACGGTAAACTGGATATAGGCCCTGGTAATGTCTGCGCCCTGTGGCACGATCACATTGGTGAATCGTAGACCGACCTTTTGATCACCGGCCGACATATAGCTGTCGTACACCAGCTCCAGATCAGAACTGTTCAGGTACATAGAGCCGGATGACGATTCTTCGGCATCATCATCACCACTGCTGATCCTTTTGGCAAAAGTCAGGGTCTCAGGTGGTGTGGGTTCTCCTGATCCGTCTGTGGTATAGGTAACATAGATGGCAGGGGCATTGCCGGAGCTTCCGTCGTATGACTCGGCAGTACGCTCACCCGTTCCGGTAATGATCAGTGCCAATGCGCTGTTTTGTGACCAGCCACTTCTGTTTACAAGCTCCTGAACAATGCTTTTCAGGTCAGGCGTTTTCTGGGCAGTGCCTGCCTGGCCTGCAGAGTTCCAGGATGAAGGAGACCAATTCACAGCAGCAGCGGTGGTGGGCCTTGATGATACATTGTAGCTGGAAGTAGAAAATGCAGGGGCATTATCGGTATCATGGGCTTTGATGCTGAGGTTGGTTGTGCCGCTATTTGTCTCATCTACAGTAAACTGCACATGTGCGCTGAGAATAGTTGCTCCCTGAGGGATATTCAGGCCCTGAAAGCGCAAACCAATGGTCTGGTTTCCCCTGCTGCCATCGTAGACCAGCTCTATGTCCGAGCTGTTCATGTACATGCTGCCGTTTTGGTTTTCCTCCACATCATCATTAGTACTATTCACCCTTGAGCTGACAGTTACTTCGCCACCATCAGGGTTGCTGTCGTTGGTGATAGTTACCACTGCACCGTTGCTGGGGTTCCAGATGTCGAGGTTAGCGGGTGGGGCAAAGATATTGTTGTCACTCACCTGTCCCACCTGGTCAGCGTTGTCCACGCGGATTGTACGGGACTCTATTTTGTTTTGATCCACAAATATCCATTTGAACTGGTTGAAGCTGGCACTGTTCCTTGTCCAGGCCTTGTTGTCGTTGTTGGATCGCAGGGGAGCGCCCCAGCAGCCTTCTCCTGTGTACACTGTGCCGTTTGCATCGTCACGGATAAAACCTTCGTCGCTTCCGCTGCCGTTGGAAGGCCTCACCGGCCAGGTTGTTTTTACAGTGTGTGCGTCACACTCCACTACCAGCTTTACCTTATTGTTGTAAAACAGGTCAGCCCAGTTAGCATACTGATTGTTTCCCTCAGATTTGGACGAAACATGTGGCCTCATGGGTTTGTGGTACTGGGCCATTTTCCAGGTTACGCCGGCGTTGGCTACCAGGTCGTTTTGCAGCCAGGTAGTCTGGTTTCCTGATATCGAAATTTCAGTGTTTAGTGTGTATGTCCTGATCAGGTTACCGCCAAAAGTAATGGCATAGTAAACCTCTGAGCTAGGCGTGTCAAACAAATTATAGATCATGTCATTGGAACTCTCATGGTTCCCCCTTGTGGCTACGATAGGGATCATTCGCCCATCTGAGCCAATGGTGTACTGCCAGTCATCAAACCACTGGCGCCATTCGCTGTCAGTGCCATATGCTGTCATGTCGCCACCAAAAAGTATAGCATGGGGCCTGAGTTTGGCTACCAGCTTGTTGGCATTGATCCTTGGCGTTCTGTTGTTCCTGGAGTCGCCACCAGCTATAAAAGAAAGCCTTTCATTCGGGGCGTCCGGTGCTGTTCTGAACCAGAACCGCTGGCTGGTGCCCTGGCTGTCCCTGATCACAAAGTAATATGCTGTATTTGGCTCAAGGCCGGTAAGCCTCACAAATTGATTATTCATGCCCCTGTATGACACCTGCCGGTCGGGTGTGCTGTTGTAAGGGTAGTTTGTCCAGTTTGTGCCATAGTCCGTTTTTCCATAGTAAACTGTCGGGTTAGAACCGGAGACCTGGTTCCAGCCGATCACTATGGTGGTAGCCGGATTGTCCCGGATGGTGAGGCGGTACTTGTCTGTATTGGCCCATAGATGTGCGCTAAGCAGGAGCAACACCGTTGAGATTAAGATTTTCGAGTTGAATTTGGTCATAGTTGAATTTGGTTTGGTTTATATCAACCCAAGAACGCACTTAGATGTAACTCGATCTTTACTGCGGTTTTAACATATGATTAACCTGCCGGTCAGGCATATCAGAGTAAGATATTGAATATGATCGCTTTCCAACTTTACGGGTAGCGGAAGGGAAGAAGCTAAATAACCAAAGCCAAACAAAACGGTAACCTCAAATTAACAGGCGGCTGGTTAACTTTTTATAGCTTCACCCTAAACCTAAAACCTGTTCATGATGAATATCAAAGCCGCTCAGCTAACCCGGATTACAAAGCTTTTACAATGGATGTGTTTTCTGATCTTCGTCAGCAGGGCCTATCAGCATTTGTTTTGGGATGCTCCGTTCAGGACCTTGCTGTGGGATGAAAGTCTGCTGAAGGGCCTTGTAGAGTTCGTCACTTCGGCCTCCTGGGTGGACTATGTCACAAGTCCTGAGACAGACCGGGCAATTCAGGGGCTGATCAGGCTGAATGGTCTGTTTTATCTTTTATGTGCCTTTATAAGTTTGTTTTTGCATAGGCTCAGGCAGTCGTGGGGCTATGTTATCCTGGTTGGAGCTTTTTCCCTGGTATTCCTGGCCTTTTTATATACCAAGGAGAAATTTTTTCATGTCGGGCAATTTTTTGAATACTCCATTCAATTTTCTACTCCAGTGCTTCTGTTTGTAATTCTTTTTCGGGAAATATCTTTTGACCGGTTCATCCTGGCGGCAAAAGTGGTCATTGCACTCACCTTTATTTGTCACGGCCTTTATGCCATTGGCTACTATCCGCGCCCCGGATCATTTGTAGATATGACTATCAATACACTCCACATTAGCGAACCATTGGCCCACACACTTTTGTTTGTTGCCGGTGTCCTTGACTTCATTGCAGCAATTTTGATATTCATCTCTGTACTTGCACAGCCGGCGCTTTACTACATGGTCATCTGGGGTTTCCTTACCGCGGCCGCCCGGCTCACGGCCAACGTTTACCTTGATTTCTTCTGGTCTTCATTTAATCAATGGTGGTTCGAGTTTACATTGAGGCTGCCACACGCTCTGCTTCCCCTGCTGGTGGTTATGCTGATAAAAGCCTACTCCAAACAGCAGTACACTGTGACTTTTAAATATAAATAATAATTGGGCTGGTGATTGAGTTGTTAGTCAGTGAAAGTGCTTGATTAATAGACTATTGCATTGGGTTCAATTGCTGATTTACCGGCTTTGTTGGTAGTCAGTGTATGAAAAATATAATTTTTGCTTTTAAGAAATTTACATTCTTATCTAAAAATTGATTTTTTTAAATAGTATGAATATTGTCTGTTGGCATGATATGGCCTGAGACCTTAGGCTTTCAATGGGGTAGTTCCCGTGTAGATATCTTTAGTAATTTTTTGTAAAACTTGAGGATTATTATGTGTGGAATGAATAATTACAGGCCAGCCAGGTATAAACTGAAACAATGAAATTAATTAGCTCCTATAAAGACCGTTTTGTGAGAAAACCACAGCAGGAACCGTTTCTTTATAAGATGCTGAAAACTACGGCCAAATATTTGATCCTGGTAGTATTGATCATTGGGGTATCGGTATTACTAGGCTGGCAGTTTGACATTGACCTGATCAAGCGGCCCATTCCGGGACTTGCAGCCATGAATCCTCTTACTGCGACCAATTTTATTCTCCTTGCTGCTTCATTCTTATGTGTTTCTAAAAGGTACACTAAGCGAGGGTATTGGCTGGCCCTTTTGATCATTGTATTTTCGTCCGTTTTTCTTGTGGGTTTAGTACTGAATTCTTCTTTTCAAATAGACCTTGTCTTGTTTTCAAAAGAAATAGCAGCCGATGGTGAGCATAATCTGTCGAGCAGAATGGCTCCCAATACAGCAATAAATTTTATTTTAGGAGGTGCTGTAATATTTCTTATCCGTTTAGGGCGAAGGTTCGACTATATGTTCCAGGTGTTATCCGTACTTGTGGTAACAGTGGCCATATTTTCTATTCTGGGGTATATGTATAAGGTAGAGGAGTTTTATGGAATTTTGGCCTATTTGCCTATGTCAATTCATACAGCCGTATGTTTCTTTTTATTCGGCGTGGCTGTATTGCTATATTATAATGACAGAGGGCTGATGCAGGAAATAACCAGCCCATTTGCAGGAGGCACCATCAGCAGGATATTAATTCCTCTGGGTATACTTATTCCCGGTTTTTTGGGTTTTGTACGATTATATCTGGATTGGAAGTATTCATTTTCAGAAGAGTTCGGGGCCGCTATGTTGGTCGTGAGCCTGATTATGATTTTGGTTTTTCTTATTTGGTTTGAAGCTTTTTCCTTAAATGAAAAAGATGAATGGAGGCAGCGGGCGCAGGATGAAGTAAGACTGACCAATGTGTTGCTTCAATCAAGTATCGAAAGCCATAAGGACATACTTATTTTTTCCATTGACAGAGATTATAAATACCTGACTTTTAACAGTGCTTTTAAGGACGCTACTTACAAAGCTTATGGCACATCGGTCAGAATGGGAGAATCTATGCTTGATTCTATCACAGTTGACGAAGAGAAGCAGAAAGCCCTCAGGAGTTGTGAATTAGCTATGAAAGGTGAAAGCACTACAGTGGTGGACGTTTACGGCGAACTGGAGCGCAATTACTTTGAAACCCGCTACCACCCGATTATGAATGATAATAATGAGGTGGTTGGAGTTACCGTATTGTCATCTAATATAACAGAGCGTAAACAGTATGAAGAAGAGATCCAAAATCTTAATAAAGAACTGGAATCTTTTTCCTATTCTGTTGCCCACGATCTCAGGGCACCATTAAGGATAATTGATGGTTACGTGAATATCCTGGTAGAGGAGTGCTGCGAAGATCTTAACAAGGAGGGCCAGCGTTTGTTAGATATTATATCAGGCAATGCCAAGAAAATGGGCCAGTTGATCGACGACCTTCTTAATTTTTCAAAGCTGGGTAGGCTTCCAGTGGAGAAATCTGTGGTGAACGGTGAAAAACTAGTTAAGTCGATATTGGATGAACAGTTGGGAATAGCGGGCAGGAGTAATATTGAGGTGAATCTGGGGACGCTTGAAGATCTGTATTGCGATGGGATGCTCATGCGTCATGTGTTAACCAATCTGATCTCAAACGCTATAAAATATACAAATAAAAAAGAAATGTCCGTTATTGAAATTGACTCAAAAAGAACCGATGCGTCAGTCATATACTGGGTCAGGGATAATGGAGCCGGTTTTGACCCTACGTATGCGGACAAGCTGTTTGGTGTATTTCAGCGACTTCACAAGGAGACTGATTTTGAGGGTACAGGTGTTGGCCTGGCCATTGTACAAAGGATTATTGCAAAACATGGAGGTGAGGTCTGGGCAGAAGCCGAGATCGATAAAGGGGCAACTTTTTATTTTAGCTTGCCTCGGGTAAAATAAACAAAACTATGGAGTTAAATGAAGTAGAATTACTGCTAATTGAAGACAATCCCTATGAAGCAGAGCTTGCTATAAGAAACCTGAGAAAGCACAAACTTGTAGACAAACTATATCACATTGATGATGGGGCTGAGGCGCTGGAATATATATTTTCAGGCAGCGGAGAAGATGGAGAGCCTAATGGAATTAGGTTCAACCCAAAAGTTATTCTCCTTGACCTGAAATTACCAAAAGTAAGTGGTCAGGAGATTCTGAAAAAGATAAGGGAAAATGAGCGCACCAATACCATTCCTGTGGTAGTGCTAACTTCATCAAATGAAGAATCTGATATTTCTGAGTGCTATAAGCTTGGGGCAAACAGCTACATTGTAAAGCCCGTCAACTTTGATAACTTTTCAAGGGCCATGAAGGATCTCAGCAAGTATTGGCTGCAATTGAATAAAAGACCTGTAACCTATAAATAAGTAAAAGGAGTGACTAGATGGTTTTCGGCCTGTCGGGGCGTTTTTCAGAGAGAGAGATGCTCCCCGATACTGATTTGGTTTCCTTTTAGTCTTTTTAATAATTTTCTCTACCAAGCTTAAAATCTATAGAGCAAATGGATCAGAAAATAAAACATGC
>NZ_SMLW01000053.1:0-226 GCF_009711405.1 Fulvivirga kasyanovii
ATTTCAATTCCTCCAAGGTACGATTAGCAGAAGCGCCTGGACCTTTTCTCCTTTTCTTACCATGATATTTCAATTCCTCCAAGGTACGATTAGCAGAATAAAATACCCGGAGAAAATGGTAATACTTGTAGTATTTCAATTCCTCCAAGGTACGATTAGCAGGAAGTTTCTTAACTATATATACAATCGCTAAACAGAATTTCAATTCCTCCAAGGTACGATTAGC
>NZ_SMLW01000053.1:236-365 GCF_009711405.1 Fulvivirga kasyanovii
TGAAGAAAGAGGCAGAGAAAGCAAGGAAAGAACGTGATTTCAATTCCTCCAAGGTACGATTAGCAGCATAAGCGCCATCTAGTTGCGCCTGAGCATCATTGATTTCAATTCCTCCAAGGTACGATTAGC
>NZ_SMLW01000109.1 GCF_009711405.1 Fulvivirga kasyanovii
AACTGAGTTAGATACTTCGCAAGCTTAGTATGACCCGGATTGAATAGTTCAGAGGATGAATTGATAGTCATTGAGCAGAATGAGTTAAAGCCTGTTCCGAAGGCTTTCGAGAAACGACAAAGCAGCCCCTAATTATGTGCAGTAAACTGAATTCGAGGTGCTAAATTGGTTCGCGCTCCGAAGTGGGGGATCATTTCGTCGTGCCTCCTCATGATGACGGTCCTTAAAGACAACTACTCACAAGTTTAACAAAACCGCCTCACATAAAACTGGAGGCGGTTTTGCTTATTCAATATTATGCTTCGCTATTATCTCACGCAAATCCTGCATCGAGTATAACCGCTCCACCTTCAATATCCTGCCATGCGCCACCTTCTGCTGGCTGGTAAGAGACTTTGTTGCCGCCGTCCTGAGAGGGTTCATTGCTTATGATCCAAATGGAGCCATCCGGGGCTACGCTCACTTCTTTGGCAAAGCCATCGCCGGTCATTTGCTCGAAGCCTCCTTCTTTGGTTACTTTAGCGATCATACCATTAACATTTACAATCAGGGCTTTACCATCAGGGGTACCTGTTATTTTGTTCCCTCCTATTTCTCCGGGCACTTTCATCCAATGGTCATTGTCGAGGTATTGTACCAGGCCTCCTCCGTGTACGGGTTCGTTACTTATCACCCACACCGTGCCATCTGCACCAGCACTGATTTCCCTCGCAAAACCTGCTCCGGCAAGTTGTTTGGGCTCTTTTTTGATCTCC
>NZ_SMLW01000144.1 GCF_009711405.1 Fulvivirga kasyanovii
CTGACCATCGGTAAATGTGGTCGCATCAAAGGTATTGTCTGCTGACGCCGCCTGCAATACAGGACCGCCTATACCATCTCTGAACTCATAAGTATCATAACCGGCTGTTGCTGTCAATTCAATAGAAGTACCTGCACATGTACCAGGGTTTGGATCTTGTAATAATGTTAAGGCTGAAACATTATCTATACTGATAACCAAAGTCTCTGTAAAAACTCCACATATCGCTGAGAATGCTTCTACCTCGATGACCTGACCATCGGTAAACGTGGTCGCATCAAAAGTATTATCTGCCGAAGCCGCCTGTAAGACAGGGCCACCTACACCATTCCTGAATTCATAGGTATCATAACCAGGCGCAGCCGTAATTTCAACTGTTGAACCTACGCATCCTGGATCCGGTGATTGGGATAAAGTTAATGTAGGTAATGAATTTATACTAAGTGTAATTGTTTCTAATAATGTACCACAAGCAGTAGATACTGCTTCCACCTCAATCACCTGACCATCGGTAAATGTCGTGGCATCAAAGGTATTATCTGTTGAAGCTGCCTGCAAAACAGGACCGCCTACGCCATCTCTAAACTCATAAGTATCAAAACCTGGTGTTGCTGATACTTCCACTGAAGAACCTGAACATCCGGGGTCGGGGGTTTGAGTCAATAACAATGAAGGACTTGCCGATATATTCAATGTTATAGTTTCAGTAACAGTACCACACGTAGCTGATACCGCTTCCACCTCAATCACCTGACCATCGGTAAAAGTTGTGGCATCAAAAGTATTATCCGCTGAAGCTGCCTGTAATACAGGACCGCCTGCGCCATCTCTGAACTCATAAGTATCATAACCTGTAATGGCAGCTATTTCTATCGAGCTTCCGGCACATAGACCTGGGTCAGGAGTTTGTGTCAGAGATAATGTATTACTGATTACATTAACAGCCAATACAGTAGGTGCAGCTGCCGAACAGCCGTTAGCATCAGTATAGTTAATGCCCACTTCATACGGTGCGGCCCCATCCCAACGAATAGTAATACTAGGTTGAGATGCTCCTCCTCCGGATATTAGTGTCCCTCCGGTAAATGTCCATATATAATTAGTATTACCTGGTTCAGTAATGTATGTTTCAATATCGTTAAAACATACAGTCGTAGCTCCAGATATAAAAGAAGGTGTAGGTGGCGTATTAACCACTACGTCCGTAGTCTCTGTTACTGTTGCTGAACAACCA
>NZ_SMLW01000617.1:0-24890 GCF_009711405.1 Fulvivirga kasyanovii
TTTTCTGTACTGGCCATGCCCCCTTTTTCTGCCTTGGTTTCCATGGCTGGCTGAGTATCTGCTACCGGTGCTGTAGTGGTCTTTACAGGGATAGCCTCTCCTGAAGGGATTGCCAGCTCAACACCAATATCAAACCCTTCCAGGTGCCCTTGGCCATTGTTCCTTTTGAACTTCTTTACCTTATCGGCATTGGCCTCTCTTAAAGCATCTTCACTGACTTTGTATTTTAATGCCAGAGCGGCCAGGGTATCCCCGGGTACGGTAGTATGGCTGGCAGCCGGAGGTGCTGTTTTTAGTTTTTCTTTTGGTTTATCCCTATCCCTAATCCTAAGCAGGCCGGGCACCTTGTTCAGGTCTATTTTTGAGATCATGCCCGGCATGGTCATTTCATAGATGCTTGGCATATTCTTATACATGGACTTAAAGGGAGGTACGGAGCCTTTAGGCCTGGGCCGAATACGCTGATTGACCTCATCGTCCCATTGAGGGGCAAAAGGATCAAAAAAAGGCTGGCTTTCAGGTAAGGCACCGGTTGACTCCAGAGAAACATCCAAGGGATGTGGCTGGGCTGCACCAGGAGATGGTGTTTTTTCTTCAAACATCGGTAGTTAGTTTATATGGCCTTTCCCTTTTTTCTTAATTCTTTGATTACACCATCTGTAAAGACCTGTTCAGTGACTTTTTCATGACCGTAATGCAGCGTCATCATGGCACAGTAGCGAAAGATATTGTTGATCTCCGCGCCCGTCAGTTCATACTTCTTTGCTACTTTTTCCATCAACTCAGTGTTTTCGACCGCGTACCTGCCTTGAAAAGCGCGGTTAAAAAGCTCCTTGCGCAGAATTTCATTCGGAACGGGAAATTTGATTATGGACTGAAATCTTCTTGTAAAGGCCGAGTCCATATTTGCTTTTAAGTTGCTGGAAAGAATTACCAGGCCGTTGAAATTCTCCACTCTCTGCAAGAGATATGAAACCTCCTGGTTGGCATACCGGTCATTGGCAGTGCTGGTTTTCGTACGTTTTCCAAAAAGGGCATCAGCTTCATCGAAGAAAAGTACCCAGTTGCGGTTTTCAGCCTTATCAAAAACGGCTGCAAGGTTCTTTTCTGTTTCCCCGATGTATTTACTTACTACCTGAGAAAGGTCTATCCTGAATACAGGTACATCCGCTTCTTTTCCGATAAGACTGGCCGCCATGGTTTTACCGGTACCTGAAGGGCCGTAGAACAATGCCTTGTACCCCTTTTTTATTTTACGGCTTACATGGTCATCATCCATCATCTGCTTTTTCTCTTTGAGCCAGATATTGATCTCCTCAAGAGCAAACCGCGTTTGGCTGCCAACTACCAGATCGCCCCAGCTTTCGTGCGTATCTATACATTGAGCGGGAAACGACTGGCTGAATGCAGGAATAAAAGGCCTGCCTTCTACCAGTAAACTGTAATACTCATCGGACAATACCAATGCACCATGGAACCGGGACAGGTTGTGAGCCACTTCATGAAGTGAGATTACACCCATTCGAAAAAGCGGGTGGTCGTTGTTAAATATTCTTCTGATGATTTGCTGGCGAAGTGTGACATTTTCCCCGGCCAGTAAAAACAGCGCGGTTTCCGCTGTTGGGATAAACCCAAATAGTCCATTGCTCTTTATCCCGCCTACGCGGTTGACCCCTATACCCTGATTCTGAAAATAGGAAAAAGGCTCAAATAACGCAGGACATACATGGGAAGCTAATGTCAGCGCCAGTATTAAGCGTTCGGCAACGGATAGCCAGGCAGGATCATCAGGATGATGTGCTTCAGATAAACTTGTGAGCAACTGGCTGTAGTAGGTTCCTTCCCTGACCTCCGGAGGGAAATTGTCCATTAAAAAATCCTCAATTACCTTATCCTCCTGGTGGTCGTTCAGGTTTTCACAGCGCTGGGCAATGATTCCTTTGGCCCAATGGATGTCAGTTTCTATAGTTGCAAATAATGGAAGCTCCTCCTCTTTCATATTGTATGGTAATCGTATTAAAAAATATATGAATCCTTAGCGCAGGATATGGGGGAGCCTGATTATTCGGCCTTGCGCATAAAAGGATACAATATAAAGCCCCTCGGGACAACTTTCCAAAGGAATTTTAAAGGATGTTGCGCCTTTAGTTATATTTCCTTCATATATCTGCAAACCCGTGGATGAATACACATTTATCGGACTGTCCTCAATTAAGGGCTGGTCAAACACAAGTACCGCATCCCCTTTTGAAGGGTTTGGGTAAATTTTAAAGCTTTGATTCGTGCCATTGTTCAAGCCGGTTACGGATGCAGTGGGAGGCAGGATATTTATTTGTTTGTATGCACCTTGATAAATTTCTTTTGTACGGGTCTTTGATAGATGAGTATCATGAACATAAGCCACGATTAAGAAAGTATCAGCCGGGTCATACATGAAGTCAGGACTCCAGTATTGCGTGACGGTTTCTGTACGTGATATGTCGTTGGGCAGCCAGTCGCCATAAATATAATTTCCTGCGGCATTTGGCAAAAGCTTTCTCAATACATTATGATATGTGCGGCCATTCGCTTCCAGGCTTTTTTGAAGTATTCCGATTTCGAGTACTAGTGGCGAAGAAATGGTGTCTGCCGTAGGGTTTTTGGTGAGGGTAACCTCAATTTTTAAACTTCCGCCAGGGTTGTCCGTATTTTCACCACCTGTAATAATGTTATCGGAGATAGTCAGGTTAAATGGCGCGTCTATATTGGCTCTTTTTGTATAAACATCTTCACCCCAACTATCTGTACTAAAAGGATCATTCCGGTGATAAACTCCATAAGTACCATCCATAACCGTTCTCGGTACTTCACTGATCCCATATTCAAGCGCATGCGCACTGGGGTCGGCAGTATTCAATTTATTGACTGGGTCTAAACCCGGAAAGTCCGTGTGATATTCTATTTTAATCACTTCTGCGGGTCTTGCGGCTGCAAAATTATCGATATAGGTGTTTTCCTTTTCATTATTGGCAGCGTTGACATTGGTGAAATGCTCAAGGACTACCATTCGGTTTCTTTCCCTGATGGCGAAGTTGTCAAAGGCGAAACCATCAAACTTATTTTCCCTGTTATCCCCAAGATCCAGGCTTGCAAAGGCGATTCTGAACCGCACAGGTTGGCCTGCTGCTTTTTCCTTTACACCATCAAGGGATATCTTTGCTGACTTCCAGCCGCTAACACTTCCTTCCCATCCCAATGCCTGCCCGCCTGGAGCAGCAGATATCCCGGTAGAATTGAACCATTCAATACCACTGCCAATGCTGCCAACAGTTTCCCATTTGGTGTTAGCAGCGCTAAGCGTCTCTCCTTTAATAGCGTACTGTAAAGTTGCTCCTTCAAATTTCTCCGTATTGTACCATATATCCATTTCGACTTTAGGCCTGTCCCATAAGTTGAGATTGAAGCATGGGCTTTCTACCCAAGAGTCTTCGTTGTCATTATAAGCGGCAGTAGCAGTATTGCTGGTTACCCAGGTATGGTTGCCGGTTTGGGTTTCATTGATTAAATCCCCTTCCGGTATGGTGAGCCTCCAACTGGAGTTATTTGCAAGCCCATTTGCCTGCTCTGTTTCGGTTGTACTTATCCATCCGGCTGCACCTTGTTCGAAACCTTCAAAATAAATCTTTTTGGAAAAGTCAATGGGGGGATAAGTATAAGTGGCTACCGAATGTACAATAGAGTCACTACAACCAACACTTGTAAGGACCTTAAGCTTCACATCGTAAATACCCGGTTCTGAAAATGCATAGAAGGGATTAGTTTGGGCAGAGCTGTCAGCGCTTCCGGGATCATTGAAACTCCATAACCACTGGTTGACCGTATCTTTAGGTACTATACCGCCCTGGGACTCATCGATAAAGCTTAGGGTGCCTGTAGCACATGATTCTGCAAAGCTAAACTCCGCCACAGGGTTTTCCCCAACATTAACTTCCAGTTCACTAAGTGGTCCTACACATCCATAATCTACCAGTCTTTGTGATACAAAGTAAGAGGTGGTGGAGGGAAACTGGTTGCTAATGCCGGTATTGAAGGAATAGGTTTGTGCCTGAAGCAAATTTTCTCGCTCATCGTACCATAGATACTCCAGTGAATCAGCAATATCCAGGCTATCTACTTCAGCGACAAACAGCTTTCCTATATCATCTCCTATACAATAGTTAAAAGTGCGGGTATCGGTAAATATTGAGTCAGGCAGAGGTAAAACGCGTACCGTGTCATTTCTTACAGCGCGGCACCCGTATTCACTGATATATTCAAAAGTTATGACATACCCTTTGTTGTTCGGTGCAAGAAAATTTTGAGGGGTTGCCCCTGATACATTTTTGGAGTCAAAATGGAGGTTCATGTCTTCTAGAGGCACGGCTGAGGAAATGTTAGTAGCAGTGTCGAGGTTGAGTATTGAAAAGATTTTACTGGTACCTAATCCTCCTAGTGGATTACCTAAGAGTTCTATTGGAGAACTGTTCTGACAATAGGTGGCTTTGATTGAATCGCCTCCCATAAGAGAGGTTACTAATTTAGGGGTTTGGGCAATAATTACATCCTGGGTCAATACTTTGGTGACATCAGATTCCCCTTTTGGGGTATAATTAATCTCAAAAGTAAGGGTATCTCCTGCTTTAAACTTCTCATCTTTAAGCTTTGATGGATCTAAATAAAAACCACTGAGCAGTCCTTTATCATAAGCTGGATTTAGAGTTCCTTGCAATGCCTGAGTGGACATTCCTCTACTGTTGGATGAAATATTAATAGCATTTGTTTCTCCAATAAGCTCACCAACAGTGCCCTGGCCAACCCACCCGATAAGTATCTTCTCTGCGTCACTATCTATACAAACTCCTGAATTCTGTAGACCAAGTATTTGCTCTGAATTAGACTTAAAAAGGTTTATATGAAATTCAATACCGGAGAAGCATTCATTATTATTATCTACGTATATCAGAGAATAACGCCCCGCCCGGTTATCAATATTTGGGTTGGCAGGATTGAAAAAATAGGTAAGTTTGTCATTTATCTTGGATGACTCCACTCCATGTCCTAGGAAGTTGCCCCACTCACTTTCCGGATCGGCTTGTAACATTTTCTGTGGGTCATCATTTGGCATGGCATACTCATCACCATCTTTTATGTTATTCGTTACATCACCATTAATGATATCTGTAATTTTGATCTTCGGGGTTGTGCCAAAATACAGGCTGGTTGTAGCTGATTGTAATTCACAACCTCCCTGACTACGTGCTGTAACTTTAAAGGAGTGTTCTCCTTTCTCAGATATGGATGTGGTCATGAACACGTTATTGTCATTACTAACAGGGCTACCGTCAATTATAAAAGTGTAGCTGTTGTAGTTTGGTTCTGCAGTAATTTCCAGTTCGTGGGATGTACAAATATTAATTGAGTTACCTGTTTCTTGTGTTGTATTGTTTTTATAGACTACACCAAGTTGTGGCAGGTCTGTAATTTTTATACTGGCAAATGGAGTGCCGTTGTCGCCCTTCTTTATCCCTAGTAGCAGGGCACTACTGGACTTATCCATTGTTATACTGTATTGATCCAATGGATCAGGAGGGATACCATCGGAAATTTTTACTTTTAAACCGGAAATTGTGAGGATATCAATATGTTCTTGAGGAAGATTCTCCGGGTTTTTAAAGATAATGTGTACTTTCCTGGGATCATGACTCAGTGAATCATGTTCATAAAACAAACCTTGTGAATGAAAGCTTATGTCACTGTTTTCCCCTTTCCTTACCGTTCCCTGACCTTTCTCAAACTCAAATCCATCAGGTAATACAAGAGTAAGTAATTGTAAGTTACCAATATCGGGAACATATTGAAAGTTAGCTTTTCCTCCTTCGTATATTTCAATATCATTGAGGGTAGTGTAGGTGCCCTTACAAATTTCTGTTGTAAGGGCGTTGATGGTTGCATAGGGGGCTGTGGTGAAAGTGTAGTGCAGCGTGTCACTTACGGTTCCATCCAAGGCTTTAACAGGAGCAATTTTTACTATGTAATCGTTTTCAGGTTCTAGTTTATAAGGTTTGCCGTTTGGCTTAAAAGTAATAGTGATTATACTAGAATTATCATCAATACCTAGAGTATAATCACTTTCAATGTTTAATGTATGGGTAATACCATCCAAATTTTTATGACTGATACTTACGAGGTCTTTTAAATCTGCACCAGTAATAAATGCGCTATCAGACACACTATAAATTGATTCAGTAAACATAATCTCTGCTGTATCAAGGTTTACTGCGACATCAATGCTTCCATTATCCGGTTCCGATAGAGTACTGTCGATAGTAGCCTGTCCGTAACTGGTAGCACTCCACAATATTGTGAGAAGGAATAAAGCTAATTTCAAGCCTGACATGTCTATGTGTATTATTGGATTTTTAAACATCGCACACAAAAACCGGAATTTTTATAGCCATCACTGGTTCCTACTTTATCTCCCTGGTTTTCCGATACAGAATAATAAACTCCAAATTTATTCTGTAAATCGGGGTCATTGGGTAGATCAGATGACCAAAACAATGCTCTATCTGTGTTGCCACCGAAGCCGCCCATGTTTGATCTAAATCCAACATACTTCATCTCCAATCCACTACTCCCCCCTGCTTTCATCTTACCTCCGGCCACATCAAAGCCTCCTAAAGTTGTAATAAGAGTTTTCCATTCCGCATTATCGGGCAGCTTCCAGCCGGCAGGGCAGGCAACCTTAGCTGCATACCAGGTGTATAGGGCTCCATTAGTAGCGCAGTTAGAAGGGAGGTTGTCATAGCAGTACTGCGCGGTGTCCAGCTGGATATTCAGGTTTTCGGCCATCCATATTTGATCACCTATTTTTACTACTTGATATTCCTGTCCATCGCGCTCGTCCGTGATGGTTTTCAAGGTTGCCGCAGCAATACTAGCACTAGCCTCACACCCATTCGCATCCCTTACCTTAACCGTATGGTCAGCAATATCTGCATCCATGCTGCTTTCGGATTGGTAGCTTCCATTGTCAAGGGCATATTCGTAAGGTGCGGTGCCTCCGCTGGCCTCGGCTTCTATGCTGTAGCCTCCGGACTTAAGTGTGAGGGTAAGCTCGGAGCAGTTGTATACTACAAAGTCTGCGGTACTGGTTGCCGGGTTCATTCCTTCAACGGCAACAGTAATTTTTCCTGTAGTAGCTGTGGCAGGTACAGTAGTCTTAATCTCCGTGGCTGTTGCAGATGTTATTGTAGCCTCCACTCCGTTAAAGCTGACTGTATTGCCAGATGCTGTAGTGCTAAAATTAGAGCCTGTAATAGTTACTACATCATCAACCTCACCTTTCGCAGGCTCAATACCAGTAATCGTAGGTTGTTGTTGAGGGTCAGGGTCTCCGTCATCATCGCCGCCACATGATGAAAAAACGGTTAGGGTCATAAATAGAATTAAGGCCAATAAAGAATTTTTAACTGGTTCAGTCAAGGTGTTTTTCATGATTAGAAAGTTTAATTACTGGGGTGTAATGTATTAATAAGCGATAGCTATCTATGGGGAGGATAGTTTTCTTTATGGGGAATGCAAATATAAATATTCCACTATTGATATTAACTTTATGTAAGTTAAATAGCCTTATTGAACCATATGATAAGACTTGATAATTTATTACTTATTTTAAATTGTCAAATGCATCATATTAATATTTAAACAATGAAAATAAGTTGCGCTTTTAAGGTGTAATATTCTATATGTCAGATAAATATACTTTGGATTGAGGCGGTTTAGGTACTGAATTTAGTTTAAGTTAATGCACTTGTCAATAAAATAATATTTATATTATTTTTAATTCAATGGATTGATATGAAGCGGCATGCCTGCTCCTGGCAGGATTAAACTTTATGAAATCTCCTTGTAAGTTTTTCTTGTAAATATTCGGAAAAACGGATTTATAAACTTGTGTCTTACTTATTAGGCCGTGTGTTCTATTGTAGGGCTCTCATTATGGGCATTTTTCACCCACTTTTTAATTCAATCCACTCCACATAACAAATCACCGGCTTTATGATTGCGATCATAAGAGAATGGTGCCACACTTCTGAACTTTGAAAAAGAGTTTAAACAAACATCAATGCAAATGGAAGATATTAAATACAAAAAAGTGGGCAGCCTTGTAGCAGAAGACTATAAATATGCCGACATATTTAAAAAATATGGTATAGATTTTTGCTGTGGGGGAGGAGTAAGCGTGGAAGAGGCCTGCAAGAAGAAAGGAGTCAATTGTGAGCAACTGGTCAATGACCTTTTAGCTGTAAATGGAAATAGCAGGGATATAACCGGGGCAAAGGACTGGCCTTTGGATAAACTGATCAACCATATTATAAATGTACATCATACTTATGTAAAGGAAAATAT
This sequence comes from Fulvivirga kasyanovii, assembly GCF_009711405.1. Classification (GTDB taxonomy): domain Bacteria; phylum Bacteroidota; class Bacteroidia; order Cytophagales; family Cyclobacteriaceae; genus Fulvivirga; species Fulvivirga kasyanovii. The sequence continues at coordinate 8,431 of NZ_SMLW01000617.1, forward strand.
TCCCCTGCTTCTGGAGTACTCCAATAAGGTGGCCAAAGTACATGGTGACAGGCATCCGGAAACCATTGAGATCAACAGGCAGATATATGCGCTGGTAGATGAATTACTGCCACACCTGACCAAGGAAGAAACGATTCTTTTCCCTTATATCCTTAAGCTGCTGGAAGCAAAAACACAGCCTAACCCTTCTTTCGGCACTGTTCAAAACCCGATCAGGGTAATGATGGATGAGCATGACGCAGCCGGGGAGATCATGAGGTCAATATCTGAACTTAGCTCGGCGTATACCCCTCCGGTTGATGCCTGCGCAACTTACAAGGTACTCTATCAGAAGCTTCAGGAATTTGAAAATGACCTGCACCAGCATATACATCTTGAGAACAACATCCTGTTTCCAAGGGCAACGGAAGCTGAACAGTCTTTTCAAAGCACCTGATTAAAATCATGTTTGCCCTTGATGCCAGTCAAAGGAGATGGATGAATAGAAATAGAAATTTACAATCGAAATTAAATTACACTGTTATGTATACACACTTAAAATATCTAATTGGAATCGTGGTTCTGCCGCTTCTATTGGCCGCTTGTGGTGGTGGCGGAGAAAAGAAGGCATTGCCCCCTGCAAAACACCCTTCAGAGTCAGCAAAGGCTACTACGCCTGAAGACCCTATGAAAAATTGGCAAAGCAATAAAGGTATAGGGCCTGTAGAGAATTTAACCCTCGGTGAAATAGACCCAAAAATGGCTGAAGAAGGCAAGGTGATCTATGAAGAACTATGCACCGCATGCCACAAGCCGGACAAGAAGTTTATAGGTCCGGCACCTAAAGGACTATTGGACAGAAGAACACCCGAGTGGGCTATGAATATGATACTTAACCCGGAGGAGATGATCCAGAAGGACCCTATTGCCAAGCAATTGCTGGTGGAGGCCAACGGAGCACCTATGGCGAACCAAAACCTTACGGAAGAGCAAGCTCGAAAGGTGCTTGAATACATCAGAACCCTTTAAAATTTTCTAACATACACTAACATGAAGAGAATAAACCTATATGTTATTGCCGCAGTATTGACCACCCTGGTTTGGGGCTGCGGTAATAATGAAAACGCAAACAAACAGGGAGCCATGAATACTTCAAAGGCTGCCGAGAAAGTGTACGTCGCTCCGGGCGAGTACGATGAGTTCTACGCATTTATGTCGGGCGGTTTCAGCGGGCAGATAAGCGTATATGGCCTGCCTTCAGGCAGGATGCTGAAAGTGATCCCTGTATTTTCGCAGGATGCAGAGAAAGGCTATGGGTACAATGAAGAGACCAAGCCTATGCTCAATACCTCTTATGGCTTTGTGCCTTGGGATGATGCCCACCACCCTGAACTATCTCAGACCGATGGTGTTCCTGATGGTCGTTGGATATTCATTAATGGTAATAACACACCACGTATTGCGAGAATTGATCTCACTACTTTCGAAACCACGGAGATAGTGGAGATCCCTAACAGTGGTGGTAACCACAGTTCACCTTTCATAACCGAAAACTCGGAGTATGTGGTGGCCGGTACTCGCTTTAGTGTGCCCTATCCTCAAAAAGATGTGCCGATTGATTCTTACAAAGAGAACTTTAAAGGTGCACTTACTTACATTAAAGCGGATGAACCCGGCAACATGGATGTGGCATTCCAGATCCTGGTGCCCGGCTATGACTATGACCTGGCGCACTCAGGTAAAGGCAAATCTCACGGCTGGACATTCTTCACCACTTACAATACTGAAGAAAGCCATACCCTGAAAGAGGTAAATGCTTCGCAGAACGATAAGGATTTTATAGCCGCTGTAAACTGGAAAAAGGCTGAAGAATACCTGGCGCAAGGCAAAGGAAAAGATTACCCTGCCAAATATGTTCATAACTACTACGATGAAAAAACGCACATAGCTACCTCAACGACGAAGGAGGGGGTTAAAGTGCTTATCCCGGCAGAGTGCCCCGGCCTGATCTATTACCTGCCAACCCCTAAATCTCCTCACGGTGTAGATGTTGACCCTACCGGTGAGTATATTGTAGGTAACGGTAAACTTTCTGCTGACCTTACAGTTCACTCTTTCGATAAAATGTTGAAGGCCATTGAAAACAAGTCATTTGAAGGCGAAGTTGATGGCATACCTGTATTGAAGTATGAAGATGTAACAGCCGGAACAGTGGTAAGTGGTGGTTTAGGACCATTGCACACGGAGTTTGACGGTAAAGGTAATGCTTATACCACCTTCTTCATCTCTTCTGAAGTGGTGAAATGGAAACTCGGAACCTGGGAAGTGATTGACAGGGCTCCATGTTACTATTCCGTAGGTCACCTTATGATCCCTGGTGGTGACTCTAAAAAGCCGTGGGGTAAATACCTTGTAGCGCTCAACAAAATAACCAAAGACCGTTACCTGCCTACAGGCCCTGAGATGAATCACTCAGCACAGTTGTATGATATCTCAGGAGAGAAAATGGAGCTCCTCCTCGACTTCCCTACCATTGGAGAACCCCATTATGCACAGGCTATTGCAGCAGATGTGGTGATGAAGAACTCTAAAAAGATCTATCCGATCGAGGAAAATGAGCACCCACACGCCATTAAGAAAGAGAGTGAGGCCAAAGTGGTGAGGGAAGGCAATGTAGTAAGGGTTTATATGACCTCTATACGAAGCCACTTCAACCCTGATAACATTGAGGGTATAAAAGTGGGCGACAAAGTGTATTTCCACCTGACAAACCTGGAGCAGGATTGGGATACTCCTCACGGATTGAGCATCATGGGAGCCAGAAATGCTGAGCTGCTTGTTATGCCTGGTCAAACTGAAACACTGGTTTGGGAGCCTCAGAGAGAAGGTGTATACCCATACTATTGTACAGACTTTTGCTCTGCACTTCACCAGGAGATGCAAGGCTACATCAGGGTATCCGCAGCCGGATCTGATGTGCCCATCAAATGGTCATTGGGAGAGGATTAAGTATAGTTTTAATCATAATTCACAGGTAGGAGGCTGCCTGAATACGGGCGGCCTCCTTTTTAAATACAGATATTATGAAAATGCTACCGAAAGTGTTGATGTTTGTGGGTGCGTTACTTCTTCTGACCCTGTTTTTAACCCCACTATGGAGTATAACCCTGGAAGCTCCGCAGTATCCTGATGGCATTACCATGTACATCTGGATCAATAAAATTACCGGGGACACTGAGCATACTTTACAAAATATTAACATCCTTAACCATTATGTAGGGATGCAGTATATCGAGCCTGATTCTATTCCTGAACTCAAGTATTTTCCATACATCATTGTAACCATGGCAGCTCTGGGCTTATTGATCTCTTTTAAAGCCAACAGAAAACTTATACTTTCATGGGTTATTATAATGGTGGTATTAGGTATACTGGGAATGTACGATTTCTATCTATGGGAATATGATTACGGGCATAACCTTGACCCCAAAGCACCTATTAAAGTGCCTGGCATGGCATATCAGCCACCGGTATTTGGATCTAAAATGCTGTTAAATTTCAACGCGATATCTTACCCATATTGGGGTGGGCTCTTTCTTGGATTGTCTATTATTATGGCCATAGCGGCTTTTTTTACCGCAAGGAAAACTACTGGAAGTAAATAGCAATGAAAAAGCTAATCTATATCATAATCACCTGTATGGTCTTTGCTGCCTGCAAACCTGAGCCGGAACCTATCCATTACGGTCAGGACGGATGCAGCTACTGTAAAATGACGATTGTTGACCCTCGCTATGGCAGCGAACTGGTTACTGATAAAGGCAAAGTCTACAAGTTTGATGCAGTCGAGTGCCTGATCAATTATATGAATGAAAATGCAGGTACCTCATTTGCTCATGTTCTTGTATCTACATTTGACCAGAAAACATTAAAAGAGGCTGCCGGTTGTTATTACCTCAGGAGTGGGAATTTGCCCAGCCCGATGGGCATGTATATAACAGGTGTTTCTGATAAACAGGTTGCTGAAAAATTTGATGATGAATATGGCGGGCAGCTCTACTCCTGGGATGAACTACTGAAAAGCTTTGATTCCCTGCCAACTATTCAGCCCAGGGCATTAAGATAAAAAATCGTGAAGCGAATATTAATCATATTGTTATGCACATGGTTGGCATCATTTACAAGTGATGCAGCTACCCTTGAGGTTTGTAAGGGGTGTACTTACCAGTCTATCAAAGCCGCCATAGCAACAGCAAAGTCCGGTGATACTGTAATAGTTAAAAAAGGAACTTACAAAGAAGGCAACATTGAGATCAGAAAGCCACTGGTGCTGGTAGGAGAGGGCTTCCCTGTTGTAGATGGAGAAAATGATTCGGAGATCTTTACCATTTACGCAGATAGCGTCACTATCAGTGGTTTTCAGATCCAGAATGTAGGCACCAGCTATACCGTAGACCGAGCAGGCATCAACGTAGTGAAAAGCGATCATGTGGTGATAAAAAACAACAAGCTCATCAATACATTTTTTGGCATTTACCTGCAAAAATCAAAACATAACCTGATTGAAAACAATGAGATCATTGGTGAGGCGGAGGAAGAAATGTCCTCAGGCAATGCCATTCATCTGTGGTATTGCAAAAATATACGGATCGAAAATAATACCCTTAAAAAACATCGCGACGGCATATATCTGGAATTTGTTGACAGTAGCCGAATTGTCAATAATGTAAGTGAAGGCAACGTCCGCTATGGTCTGCACTTTATGTTTTCCAACCATGATGAATACATCGACAACACCTTTCGTGACAATGGGGCCGGTGTGGCGGTAATGTTTTCGCGTTATATCCTTATGGACAATAACCTTTTTGATCACAATTGGGGCACAACGGCCTATGGCATTCTTCTGAAAGAGATTTATGACAGTGAAATAATCAATAGTACATTCAAAAAGAACACCACAGCTATATATGGTGAAAGCGCCACCAGAATGAAGATACACAACAATACCTTTGAACAAAACGGCTGGGCGCTGCGCCTGCTGGGTAGCTGCATGGACAACACCATAAAAGGCAATAACTTCTACAGCAATACCTTTGATGTGACCACCAACAGCTCCCGCAACTACAATGAATATTCAGGCAACTATTGGGATGAATATACAGGGTACGACCTGGACAAGGATGGTGTAGGGGATGTGCCCTACCACCCGGTCAAGCTCTTCTCATATATCGTTACCAAATCCGAATCATCCATCGTACTGCTCAGGAGCCTGTTTATTGACATATTGAATTTTGCTGAAAAAGTGACACCGGTATTTACACCGGCAACACTTGTTGATGAAAAACCTCAAATGAAACCTGTTCTATGATAGCGATAAAAAATTTGGAGAAGTCCTTCGGAAAGAATAAAGTATTGAAGGGTGTGGACCTTGAAGTGAAAGGGCAGGGGATATTTGCCATTCTTGGGCCTAATGGCTCAGGGAAAACCACCATTATAAAAAGTATACTGGGTATGGTACTGCCCGATGCCGGTGAAATAGTGGTAGGTGCTGAGGGTGTGAAAGGCAACTGGAACTATAGAAAAAACATTAGCTACCTGCCCCAAATTGCTCACTTTCCTGAAAACCTGAAGGTAAAAGAACTGCTCAGAATGGTGAAGGACATCCGCGGACAGGAGGGAAATGAACAACCTTTGATAGAACGTTTCAAGCTGGAGGGCTTCATGAACTCAAGGCTTCGGAACCTTTCCGGTGGTACACGCCAGAAGGTAAATATTGTGCTATGTTTTATGTTCAATTCGCCTTATATCATTCTTGATGAGCCTACATCCGGGCTTGATCCGGTGGCCATGATCACACTGAGGGAGCTGATCCAAGAGGAAAGGGCAAAGGGCAAAGTGATCCTGCTTACCACCCACATTATGGACATAGTAGAAGAGATGGCAGATGAGATTGTATTCCTGCTCGAAGGGAAGATATTCTTTAAAGGCTCGCTTCAGGATATGCGTGATATGACCGGCGAGATGAAGCTCGAGCGTTCTATTGCCAACATCCTGTTAAGAAATGATAAACAATATCAGGAGGTATTGACTACTTAAGTAACAACATCATGGTAAAGATTCTCAAATATAGTTTTTTCGATCTGATCAGGAGCCGCTGGAGCCTGATCTATTTTCTGTTTTTCGCTATTACGGCAACCTCTTTGCTTTATCTGAGCAACGATACCAGCAGAGCCATCGCCAGCTTAATGAACATCATTATTGTACTGTGTCCGCTGATCGGGACCATGTTTGGTGTAATGTACTATTATAACTCCCGTGAGTTTGCAGAACTGTTGCTGGCTCAACCGATCAAAAGATCATCCATTTTTCTCGGTCAGTACCTGGGCTTATCTATCTCCCTCACACTAAGCTTTGTACTGGGTATGGGTATACCCTTTGTTTTTTATGGAATATTGGGGTCGGTAGAGTTTGCCAATTTTGCAGTACTGCTACTGGCCGGAAGCATGCTCACCTTCACCTTTGTGGCACTGGCTTTCGTAATCGCCATAAAAAATGAAAACAAGATCAAAGGTTTCGGTCTGGCCATAGTCGTATGGCTTTTTATGGCTGTGTTGTATGACGGACTATTCCTGCTTTCCCTCTTCATTTTTGAAGACTACCCGCTAGACAAATTCTCCCTGGTGATGACAGTTCTAAACCCCGTCGATCTTGCCCGCATACTCATTATGCTCCAATTGGATATCTCAGCCCTGCTAGGCTACACCGGAGCCGTTTTTAATAAATTCTTCGGCACCTCAATGGGCTTTATACTAACCTTGATATGTGCTATACTTTGGATTATTGTTCCAGTGTTTGGGTTGAATAGGTTGGCAGGGAAAAAGGATTTTTAAAATAGTAAATTTCCGTTACCACATCGTCCCAAACGCAGCGCAGCGAAGTTTTGGGATCCCCCGATTAAGTGTGCTGAAGGAAGCTTAAGCACATGCCAGGATTAGAGAGGTTTATACCGGCTAAGAATATAGCATTAGGCTCAGACATTTGCCCTGATTAAGGAGATCCTAGATATTTTCAATGAGATTGATAGTTAATAATTTATTTATGCAATGAAAATTCTAGGATGACGGGGTTGGGGTGAGCAATACCCATCAGGAGAGTTTATTTCTAATCTATACCATGTCATTCCGGAATTTCGTAGAGTAGCGGGGAAATATCCGGAATCCCGACCTTAGAAGCACCTGCCAAGCCTGACCTGGATAGTATCAGATATATGCACACCAAAGTGTCGCAGATTGGAATGAGCAGTACCCGTGAGAAAATCAAGTTTGAAGCATCGCTTGAATAATGTCTTCTCTGCCCACATCCAGCAACCATATTGATTAAAAAATGCTAAGTTTGGCTTTTATCGCTTACCGAGAACAACAAAACAAATAACATTGCTAGACATATTTCTGGATTTAGTAGTTGTTGCCAGCGGAGTGCTGGGCTGTTTTATAAGCGTAGCACTACTAACCACTCCTTTTTACAAAAGCAAAGCAAACGCCTACCTGTCTTTATCTATGCTAATACTTGTTGGTATAACCTTATTAGGTTGGTATAGTGCGGAAGGCGGTATATTTGAATTCCTACAAGGTGTTATGTGGGAGTTTTTGGTCGCAGCAACACTGTTTCATTATTTTCTAATTCATATTCAACACGAATACTTAAAGCGAAGCTGGCTAAAATGGCTATACCTTCCCTTTATAGTTGCTTTGCTGGCAGATACATTTCTTAGCTTAGACTTCATATTTAATCTCTATGATTCTTCCTTTCACGAAGAAGGTATAGCCGTAGAGGTAATTTATGGTATGGAGGCCGTTTTGTCCCTGGCATATAATATTATTCTAATCCTCTGGAGCAGGCATTTGACCAAGCATTCGCAAAACATCTCAAAAGAGAAAAAGCACTGGCTGCTAAGGTTAAATCTGTTTATCATAATCATCATTCTGGTATGGTTACTGTCGGATATTGAAGACTTTCTTCTTAATTCGGAGTTTTCTTCAGATTTACTTTGGTTAGTGCTTTCCTTCTTGTCATGGTGGGTACTATACTATGGCGTATTCAGGTTGCAAATAATAGTTCAAAAGGATGAGATACACCAACGTTTGATTGCCGGAGAGGCAGCAGCCCCCGTTGATAAAAAGAAGAAAGCGATAGCTACTGCTTCCAGGGTCATTAAACAACTGTACAAGCTGATGGATGAGGATGAACTGTTTAAAAACCCACTTCTAAGTAGATATGACCTGGCGAAGCAGCTTAACATCAGTGAGGGGCATCTGTCTCAGATTGTAAATCAGGAAATCAATAAAAGTACTATTCAATTTGTGAATGAATACAGGGTCGGATTAGCCAAGAAATTATTGCATAATCCGGCATTCGACAAGTACTCGATTGAAGCTATTGGTATGGAAGCCGGCTTTAAGTCCAAAAGCGTTTTCTATAATATCTTTAAAACAGCCTCCGGCATGTCACCCGGAGCTTACAGAAAGCTCCGGGAAAAGTCCTGATTTGTTCAAATCTGTTTTTTTGGGACTTCTAGTGCTCATAAAGTGATTTTTGTTTGTTTGATGCCATATACTTTAGAGGCTCAATCAAAAAAACAAAATAATGAAAAGAGCAATTTATTTTTTATTGGTTATAACCCTGATCATGTCGGGTTGTAGAGAAGATGATGGTGACTCTGTTATTGTAACAGATGAAAAGAGCTTAACTCAAAGGCTTGAAGATATCCTGAGCCAATCAAATTTTCCGGGTCTCAGCGTAGGGATTGTCAAAAATGGTACTCCTGTTTATCAAAGAAGTTTTGGTTTTAAGAATATTGAAGAAAACGTTGCATATACCAACCAAACTATCCAACCCATAGCTTCAATCAGTAAATCTTTTATTGGTGTAGCCGTTGTAAAATGTATCGAGTTAGGTTATTTTACATTGGACACCCCAATAAACGACATTTTGTATGAGGATTTGGTCAATCCTAAAAATCCATCTGCCGAAATTCTTGTAAGGCATCTGGTCAATCATACGTCTGGCATAGTGGATACCGAAGAATTCTACATAAGTTCCTACTATATTTTAAGTGGTCAGAATATGTCGTCAGCAGGAGCCCAAATGTTTCAGGCCTATGGAATTACCCAGCGCGAACCCAGGACATTGGAGGAATTCATAACCTCTTATTTCTATGAAGGAGGAAGTTATTATAGTCCGGATAATTTCATGAATACCGATCCAGGGGAAAGAGAGATCTATTCCAACACCGGAGCTTCACTAATGGCATACATGATAGCAAAAGCCTCAGGTATGAGCTTCCGGGATTTTATGAGCACATATGTATTTAATCCATTGGGGATGGATAACACTTCATATCAATACAAATTGCCCAATGATAATTATGCTACACTCTATTGGGATAAAGAAACACCTTTACCCTTTTATGACTTCGACTCTTTTCCTGATGGCGGGATAAAAACCTCTAATGAAGATATGATGAAATATATGGTGAATATGATGGCCGGAGCAAGAGGAGAGACGAATACATTGTTTAGCGAGGAGCATTATAAATTATTGTTCTCAGAAACATCACCAACCTATACTGTATTCTGGGATGTAGACCCGGGAGAAAACGCATTTGGTAGTCGCGGAGGGGATATCGGAACAACCACGGAACTACACTTTAGTGCCAAACATAATGCAGGTTTCTTTACGCTCAGCAATTATGATGAGGTATCTGCTGATAGCCATGGCGAACATTACGATGAAGTTATGGATCAAATCAATGAGAGTATAAACGAATTTTTTGCAAATTAATCTTTAATACATCAGTTAAATCCCATGGCCGGTATTCTCACCGGCCATTTTGTTTTTGCTCAGTTGCGAAATGGTGATGAGAAAAAACTTCTTTACAAGAAATCAGAGGGGACGATAACCAAGGCAAGGTTCCTGTAAAGCTGAACATCAAGCCGCATAGGCTCTGAAAACCTTTCTTTTTATGATCTGCAACTCTTTTTTAGCAGCTAATGCCTTGATAGTCCGGATCACCGTTTCGACCCTCAGGCCAGTCATGTCCGCTATTTGTTGCCGGGTAAAGGGAACTTCATAAGTGTTGCTGTCGTCGGTGTCTTCTTTCTTTTTGAAGTAGTCAATCAGGGTAAGCACCCGGTGTTCGGGAGTGTAGCTGGAAATTTCTTTGGCCATCATGGCTTTGAACTGGAGGCGCTTGCTTAGTATGGCGCAGAATTTCAGGTGCAGCTCAAAATTCTCTTTCAGGAGCCTGATAAAATTCTCTTTTGAGAGTTTCCATACCACCGAGTCAACCACTGCATCAGCATTGGCAGGGTAGGGGAAGCCGCCGAACAGAGGGGGTTCTCCAAAACTTTCGCCATTCTTAAACATGCCCTGAATAAACTCCTGGCCATCAGCGCTGAAATTGTTCATTTTAATGATGCCTTCAGCTACCTGATAATAATTGAGGGCAGCACTCCCTTCAAGAAAAAGCACCTCATTCTTCTTCAACGAAATAGCTTTTGCCCCGTAGCTTTCCAATATACCTTCATCTATTACCATACTACAAAAGTACGTACTTTACCGGTACGGATTAAGCTCACGGGGCTGACTTTGCTCAGTTTTGTTTACGATTTATCTCATGGCATTTTGTTGTTTTGTATTGATATTCAGCGGTTTAATTTGAAAGTGCTAAAATATCTTCAAGGGTATGGGCCAATCTGTTTTCTTCCCTGTCAAGTGATTCTTCAAATGCCTCCCGCGAATTACCAGGGTTGGCCGGAACGATCAGTTCCCTGTAATAACCAATGCCAGCGATTAAATTCTTACAGAAGTTAGTCAAATACCTGATCGTTTTGGCATCAGGCATAAAGCATTCGTTTACCTGCTCCTGTATGTAGTTAACATACAACTCCAACTCCCTGATAAACATGTGAGGCCGGTTTTCATTGACCAGTGCCTTTGACCGTCCATAGATATGATCGGTCATCTCCCTGAGAGTAGCTATCCTTTTGAAATTTACAACATTAGGGCCTGGGCAGATGGTTACGGCATGGAGATTCTTAACCAGCGGCAGATTGTATTCTAAAGAAGCAGCGTTGCTCAGGCCTATGCAGAGGCATTCTTTGCTTAATACTTCATCTATTTGCTTCTGGCGCTCCTTTTCTGGCAAATTACTTGTTTCCAACTCCCGGATCTTAAATTTTTGATATTGTCGTGAGGCTGTACAAATTGGCTCTTTGGTGAATTCAGTATTAGAAACCAGGTATTTTTCTGTACAGGGACTTCCTGGATAGCCTTTTTTGATGCGATTTAATTTTTCTTCCTCTGAGCTGGTTCCTTTAAGATAGTTGAAACGCACACCCAAAGGAGAGTTTTTGCTTAATACCACATCCTGCTCTCCGGCATTACATAGCTGCTGCAGCGTCTTCTCATCCACAGTGGTAGCCTCCGGGCAGAGTAAAAAAGGACTCCCCCAGCCTGTACTGTCCATGCCATAGTACCGGTGCAGAAACTCATCTTCCTCATGGGTACCAATACCTCCCTGCACGGTAAGCTTTATCGGGTGAGGCATTTGATACGTTTTCTTTCCCTGAGCTTCTAAAGCCGGCTTATAAACCTCAAAAAGACTATTCGCCAGTTCATCTTTTTTACTCTTAAACTCCTCAAGTATTGGTCCGAGTAGCAGCCCTTCCGTGGCAAAAGCATGCCCGCCACAGTTTAGCCCTGACTCAATTCGGAATTCACTTACCCAAATCCCTTTCTTTGCCAGAAATTTCCCCTGAATGAGTGCTGACCTGTAGTCACTCACCTTAATTACTACCTTCTTATCAAACTTGCCCCAGCCTCTGGCATCAAACTCATTGAATTTTTCCAGATAACTGTATAATCGGGGGTTTAAGCCTGCTGAAAAAATAACCGAAGAGTTGGTAAGGCTGCTTTTGGCATATCCTTTTAAGGCTGTTAAGGCATCGGAACTATCCTCCAACAACTTACCCTCACGGGTATAATTGTTTTTATCAACCTTCGTCATGATGTTAACCTCAATAGCGCCCGGCTGCATTTGTTCCCGCAAAAACTTCATGATGGTTTCGCGGGTTACTTTGTTTTTTGCCTGCAACATTGACAGATAAGCATTCTTCAACTCGTGGTTTTCGGGCAGCATCTCAAAATATTTTACCAGGTCACTTCCTGCTTCAAACAGGGACAATTTAAGCTTGGTAAATTTCTCATTCACGATCCTGTTCACCAGGTTAAGGTAGTCCGTTATACGACGTGCGCGGTAGTCTTCCTCTTTGTCGCTGATGGGGATATACGGTTCATTCTTTTGCTCGTAGTAATACTTGCGCATCATTTCCACCAGATTGTCTTCAATAATGGAAATGGCCGATGTAATACCGAAATGAGCTACTTTAACCGGCGAATCTATCGTGTACGCCAGTCCCATAACAGGGATATGGAATCGGTGAGGAGGTAATTGCATGCTTTTTGATTTTGTTTACTGTAAAGTTTGGTATTTATGGGCTCGATTAATATGACCAAAGTCATAAGTAGCAGGTATTAAATTCATTGTAAATCAGTTGCTTAAATGCTGCTTTTTCTGGTATACCCAAAAGGGTGATGGTCCGGCATGCCTACAAGAAAACGCCGTCATACCGGCGCCATTGGCCCGTTCTTTCGGTCAGGCCTCCGACACCGGCACCTCCATCATCGGTTGGAAGTTCCTGGAGATTTCAGACCACTTCTGACTGTTCCGGGTCAAAAGCGGGAAAAATTCCGAAACGACGCGTTCTGGCAAACGTCAATTTTTGGTTCGCAGCTTCTAATCTTTTAAAAGCAGTGCTCAAAAACTATAAACTCAATACCCATGACTCAATACTCATTACAAAGTCATTATCCACACTTACTATACCCACACTGACTGCATTGCAGACATGATTCCTGATAGATCATACCCGGCTCCTTACAGTGAGGGCAGGTCTGATCCATTGGTACTGTGCCATCAGGAATAAACTGTAGCAAGGCACGTTTCACACCATTTCGCCATGTGTTTAGTGTTTGCCCGTCAAGGCATAGGTCATCAACCATTTCCACTACATATTTGAGTGGCATACCATGTCGCAATACACCACTGATAAGCTTGGCATAGTTCCAGTATTCCTTGTCAAATGTTCTCGAGAGCCCTTCGATTGTAATCCTGTAGCCGTCACCGTCTACGTACTGAAAATCATACCTGTTCTTGCCCTGCTTGCCTTTGCTTTTGATTACTTTCCCTTTTTTCACCATCGATAGGATAGAGAAAGAATCATCTGCACGGCCGGTGAATACCTCGTAAGGTTTGTTGTTGTACAAGCCTACTACCGCCACCCACTTCTCATGATTATTTTTAAACTGCAGTACGGCAGCATCCAGTTCTTTTGGCCTTTTCGGAGGGTTGGTCTCCACAAAATCCTGCTTGTCTTTGGCAGTATCACTGACAAGGATACCGGCGCGGCTACCTTCGCGATAAACCGTTATGCCTTTGCAGCCTTGCTTCCAGGCCTCAAGGTAAATCTCGGATATCATAGATTGAGGCGTACTCTCCGGCAGGTTAACCGTTACACTGATAGAGTGGTCTACCCATTTTTGCAATACACTTTGCAGCTTTACCTTTGCAGCCCAGGCTATCTGGTCACTGCTGGCACCGGCGTATGGCGATTTTTCAATGAGCTTATCCAAATCTTTAGGTTTCAGTTCACCGATCTCTTCAGCATTGAACCCCTGGGTCTCCAGCCATTTTTTAAAACCATGGTGGAACACCGCATACTCTTCGTAGTAATCACCATTGTCATCCACAAAATACGTATGATCACTTCCGGCTTTGGCGGCATTGATCTTTTTTCTTCTTGAATAATACAGCCTGAAAGCAGGCTCAACCCCTGAGGTTGTTTGAGTTAATAAGCTTGTGGAGCCGGTCGGGGCTATGGTAAGCATCGCGATATTCCTTCTGCCGTGTTTGATCATATCCTCTACCAATGCAGGCTCAATTTCTTTAATTCGGTTGATGAAAGGGTGGTTTTCTTCTTTTTCAGCATTGTATAACGGAAAAGCGCCCCTTTCCTTGGCCAGCTTTACAGAACTACGGTAAGCCTCCTGTACAAGGGTACTTTGTACTTTTTCCGCCATCACTATCGATGCATTTGAACCATATTGAATGCCCAGTGAAGCCATCATATCTCCCAGGCCAGTGATGCCCAGCCCTGTACGCCTGCCGTTTTCACACTTCTGCCTGATCTTGAGCCATAAGTTTTTCTCTACCCGCTTGTATTGCTCAGGTTCAGGATCTTTATCAATTTTTGTAATTATCCGGTCAATTTTTTCCAGCTCCAGGTCTACAAGGTCATCCATCAGCCTTAGGGCTGCCTGCACATGCTGCCTGAATAATTTAAAATCAAAAGTGGCTTCTTTATAAAATGGCTTACTGACATATCCTGCCAGGTTAATAGCCATCAACCGGCAACTATCATAAGGACAAAGAGGAATTTCACCACAAGGATTTGTGGACACAGTCTGAAACCCTTCATTTGCATACCTGTCTGGCAATGACTCTCTTGTTACTGTATCCCAGAATATCACACCAGGCTCCGCTGATTGCCATGCACCCTCTGTTATTTCTTTCCAGATGTCCAGTGCCCTACTTTCGCTGGTAACTGAAGGGTTTTTACTATTTATCGGGAACTGTTGCCTGAAGTTTTCATCACGTTCAACAGCCTTCATGAAGGCGTCATCCAGTTTTAAAGATATGTTGGCTCCGGTTACAGCGGTTGTATCCCGCTTGGCCTTGGCAAAGGCAATGGCTTCGGGGTGTTTTACTGAAAGCGTCAGCATTAATGCGCCCCGTCTTCCGCCCTGGGCCACTTCCCGTGTAGAGTTGGAGAAACGGTGCATGAAAGCCACAATCCCTGTTGCAGTAAGGGCGGAATTATTCACTGCGCTGCCCTCGGGCCGAATGTGTGACAAGTCAAGGCCCACCCCGCCACGTCTTTTCATAAGCTGTACCAGCTCTTCATCCATAGCCATAACAGATCCATAAGAGTCCGCACCCTGTTCCACCCCGATCACAAAACAATTGGATAAAGAAGCATGCTGAAATTCATTGCCAATGCCTGCCATTGGGCCTCCCTGTGGCACGATATATTTGAAACCTTTTAACAGCTTATATATCTCATTTTCCTTTAGCGGCTCAGGGTATTTCTCTTCTATCCGGGCAAACTCGCGGGCGAGCCTGTGGTGCATGTCATCAGGAGACTTTTCATAGTAGTTGCCCATACTGTCTTTTAGTGCATATTTGCTCGCCCATACTTCTGCAGCCAGCACATCGCCATTGAAGTATTTTATGCTTGCCTCCTTTACTTCTTTTTCGGTGAATGCTTCGAGGGTTTCTGGTGGTTCGGGTATCATCATAGTGTTTATTATATTTTAAGGATTACATTGGTTCAACAGGGCTTCCATTTCCACGATCTTCGGAAAGAGAATGTCATTTTCCAGCAGTACCTGATCGTGCCAGTATTTTCTGAATTTCAGTAACTCCACATGGATCTTTCTAAAGTGGGCTTCCATATGTTCATCGTTAAAATGAATCTGTTCCATCAGCTCCAGGAGCAGGTTGAACCGTTGCTTCTCGATCTTATGCTCCTTGTACATTTCATGTATGGGATGGCAGGCAGAGTGGAAGCCGGGCATCCTTAGGCTACTGCGCTTTTTGAGTTCCGAGCTGTAACGGGTTACAAAAGGTATGATA
This sequence comes from Fulvivirga kasyanovii, assembly GCF_009711405.1. Taxonomy (GTDB): domain Bacteria; phylum Bacteroidota; class Bacteroidia; order Cytophagales; family Cyclobacteriaceae; genus Fulvivirga; species Fulvivirga kasyanovii. The sequence continues at coordinate 24,224 of NZ_SMLW01000617.1, forward strand.
GCAATAGCCTCTTTATGGATGTGTACTTCCTGCTTCCAGACAAAAAACTTAAAAGCCGCATACAGCTCCTCTATGTCATGCTCAACCTTATATCTGAGTACGAATTGGGCAAAACTCGTTCTGATTTCTGCAAGAATAGCCAGTATGGCGCTGTGGTGTGATTTAATAACAGTCTTGACCAGAAGCTCAGCCGGCCAGTCATAATACTCTTCCTTCATATCTTTAAGTGATGCAGCAGGTTTAAGCTTCTTCCGGGTTTACTTTTGTAATAAGGACTTTCCATGCCTCAGGACCTTTCTCACTGTAATGCCACTCAAACTGTCCGCGGCGCTCTGCCTGAAACTGGTAATAAAGAGGAATAGGGTCGTGGTCATTTACCAGCGTAAAAGTTTCGCCCGGCAGGAGGTCATCAAAGCGCTGGAAAATGGCAGGGTGCTTCAATTTGGGTTCCATAAAACGCACATCAAGAGTATGTTCAGCTTCCATATTTTTATCAGTGATTTCGGGTAAATATAGAAGCCACACCTAACCTTTTTTATGACTATGATCATGTTAAAAAAAGTTATTTGTTTTATTTTTTTAATCCCGTAGTTCGTTGATTAACAGACTTATCAGTAGGCAATTGGTAAAAGCAGTGAACCAGTAGGCAATCGGCAAAGGCAGTAGG